>JARXAU010000158.1 GCA_029865675.1 Rhodoferax sp. | reverse complement strand
GGTTGGCGGTGTAGGCGTAGGGAATGGCGCCCTTGTTGCGCATCCAGTGCAGGGCGGCGCTGGTGTCTAGGCCTCCGGAGAAGGCGATGCCCACTTTTTGACCGACCGGGATGTTTTGAAGAATAGTGGACATGGAATGCTGGGGTGGTGAAAGTGGGCAGTTTTGCGTTCGACAGGCGGGGCGCTTTAGGCGATTGGCCGCTCAGGCGTAATGGCAAATGTAGTGAAAGGCCTCGGTCACGCGGATCTGGAATTTGCTGTCGCCCGGCACGCTAAAGCTCTGGCCAGCGCTCACGCTATGCCACTCGGCTTCACCGGACAGCAAATACTGGCAGCTACCGGCCACGCACTCCATCACCTCCGGCGCTGCGGTGCCAAAGGTCAGCTCGGATGGCAAAACCACGCCGACGGACTTTTTGCTGCCATCGGGCAGCGTCAGGCTGTGGCTGACGCATTTTCCGTCAAAGTAAACGCTGGCTTGGGTGGCGACGGTGGCGCCCTGGAGGTGGGTGGTGGTCATGGGTGGGTCGATCAATAGAGGAGGGGGGTGGGCGCGGTGCCAAGCCATGCGGGGGTTCGGAACCAGAGCGGGCCGTCTATTTTAGAGGCCAGAGGCGGCCCGGTTGAGGTCACGTTTTACCTCACGAGACAGCGGGATTCACGCGCTTTGGACTGCGCCTTGGTGGGCCGTAAACAGCGCCGGGCTAAAGCCCACGCTCAAAGCGCCGTTGGGCCAGCGCACCACGGGGCGTTTGATCACGCTGGGGTGGGCGTGCATAAGCGCGCTGGCGCTGGGCGCATCTTGGGTGGCGGCTTGCAAGGCGGGGTCGAGCTTGCGCCAAGTCGTGCCCATGCGGTTAACCAGCGCTTCCCAGCCCAGAGCCTGCAGCCAATCGGCCAGGGCTGCTTCGGGTACCCCCGCCTTTTTGAAATCATGGAACTGGTAGTCCATACCAGCGGCACTGAGCCAGTCGCGCGCTTTTTTGACGGTGTCGCAGTTGGGAATGCCGTAGACGGTGGCGCTGGCCTGAGAGGGAAGGGGGGTGGATGGAGGTGCCATGAGCGGCATCATGCCACTGGTGCACAGACGGCATACCGCAGCAGCGGCGCGCCAAGCGCTGCGCGACAATGCGGCGCATATGAAAAACCTGAACGACTGGCTCGCGCACTGCGAGCAACTGCACCCGAAAAACATCGACATGGGCCTAGAGCGCGTGCGCATGGTTGCCGCGCGCATGGGGCTGGCGCTGCATTGCCCGGTGATCACCGTGGCGGGCACCAACGGCAAGGGCTCGACCTGCGCCATGCTTGAATCCATCTTGCTGCAGGCGGGCTACCGCACCGCCGTGTATTCCTCCCCGCACCTGGTGCATTTTGAAGAGCGCCTGCGTTTGCAGGGCCAACCGGTGAAAGCCGACGCGCTGGTTGCCGGGTTTGCCGCGGTGGAAGCGGCGCGCACCCAGGCGGATGCGGTTTCGCTGACCTACTTTGAGTTCTCCACCCTGGCCATTCTGGAAGCGATCTCACGCACGCCGCTGGATGTGGTGATTCTGGAAGTGGGCTTGGGCGGGCGCCTTGACGCCGTCAACATCATCGACCCCGATTGCGCCGTCATCACCAGCATTGACCTCGACCACATGGAGTTTTTGGGCCATGACCGAGAGACCATTGGCATGGAGAAGGCCGGCATCATGCGTGCTGGTCGCCCGGTGGTGGTCAGCGACCCGGTGCCACCGCAAAGCGTGCTCGACCACGCGCAGCGCCTCGGTGCCGACCTGTGGCGCGTGGGCCAGGACTTCAACGTCTCGGGCGACCCGCAGCAATGGAACTGGGCGGGGCGCGGGCGGCGCTACAGCGGGCTGGCCTACCCGGCGCTGCGCGGCGCCAACCAGCTCGTCAACGCCTCGGGCGTGCTCGCGGCGCTGACCGCTATGCGCGAGAAGCTGCCGGTCACCGCCCAAGCGATTCGCAACGGCCTGGCCTTTGTGGAGTTTGCCGGGCGCTTTCAAATCATTGCCGGCCAGCCCACTCTGGTGCTTGATGTGGCGCACAACCTCCATTCGGTGGCCGCGCTGGCGGCCAATTTGGACGCCATGGGCTACTTCCCCTGCACCCACGCCGTCTTTGGCGCCATGGCCGACAAAGACTTGGCACCCATGCTCGCGCGCATCAACCCTGTGATTGACCGCTGGTATTTCACCGATTTGCCCACCGCGCGCGCTGCCAGCGGGGCTGCCTTGCAGGCGCGCTGGCAGGCCCAAAATCCACCCGCGCAGGCGCGCTCCGCCGTGTTCTCTGACCCGGCCGGCGCCCTCGCTGCGGCAGTGGCTGCGGCAGACCCCGCTGATAGAATCGTAGTCTTTGGATCGTTCTATACGGTGGGCGGCGTCATGCAGCAAGGCCTACCCCGGCTGCACGGCGCGCACCTGAGTTCTTGAGGATCTACCCCGCTATGGCCTTTTTTAAATTCCGCAAAAATGGCGCTGAGCAGTCCGGTCCAATCCCCGCGACTGAAAGCCTGGAGGTCCTACGCAAGCGCGCGCGCCACCGGCTCATCGGCGCGGCGGCCTTGGTGCTGGTGGGCGTGGTTGGTTTTCCCTTGCTGTTTGACAGCCAGCCCCGGCCCATTGCGGTGGACATTGCGATCGAGATCCCAGACAAAACCAAAGCCGCGCCCTTGGGCGCCGCGCCAGCAAGCGCGGCTGTGGCGGCCGTCGCACCGTCCGCTGCAAGCACTGCCAGTGCAGCCTCCTACCCGGACAACTCGGCCCCCGGCGTGGTGCTGGATACAGCGCCACCCACAACAGCCTTGAGCTCTCCGCCAAAACCTGAGCTGAAGGCCGAAGCCAAAACGGATTCCAAAGCCGATAAAAAGGCCGTGTTGAAGTCCGAAAGTAAGCCAGGCGATAAAGCGCAAGCCTTGCTTGAGGGCAAAGACCTTGCCCAATCTGCTGTGGCAACCGCCCCACGTTTTACCGTCCAAGTCGGTGCTTTTGCTGACGTGCAAAAGGCCAATGAGGCGCGCACGGCACTCGAAAAAGCTGGTATCAAGACTTATACCCAGGTCGTCGTAACCGCCAACGGAAAGCGCACGCGGGTGCGGGCCGGACCTTGGGAAGACCGCGCTGAGGCTGAAAAAACGGCCGAAAAAATTAAGAAGTTGAACCTGCCTGCTGCAGTGTTGTCCCTTTAAGCCAAGGACGCGTGTGGCCGATCTGGATTGGGTGTTCCTTGCAGTGCTGGCACTGTCGGCACTGGTGGGCGCGATACGAGGTTTGGTGACTGAGGTCATGTCTTTCCTGAGCTGGGTGCTCGCCTTTGTGTTGGCAGACCTTCTGGCACCTTGGGCTGCGTTCTGGGTTCCAATGGGTGTTGCCAGTGAAGGTCTGCGCTACGCGGGGGGCTATGTGTCGGTGTTCGTTGCGGCACTGCTGTTGGGGTCCTTGCTGCTTTTCGTGCTGAATAAAGCGATGAGCATTTCGGGCTTGCGACCTATTGACCGGGTTCTGGGTGTTGCATTCGGTGCCGCGCGGGGCGCAGTGTTGCTGCTGGCCATCACGGTCGTCGTGGGCATGACGCCGGTGCGCAAGGCGAGCTGGTGGCTTGAGGCCCAAGGCCCGTTGGTTGCCCAAGCTGCGCTGGCAGGTTTCAAGCCGCTGTTACCTGGCGGTTTTGCCAAATTTTTACCCTGAGCGAGTAAACCAAAACCATGTGTGGAATCGTCGGCGTTGTCAGCAACGCACCTGTGAACCAGCTCATTTATGACGCCTTGCTGCTCTTGCAGCACCGCGGCCAGGATGCGGCGGGCATCGTCACCCAGCAGGAGCGCAAGTTCTTTATGCACAAGGCCAAGGGCATGGTCAAAGACGTGTTTCGCACCCGCAATATGCGCTCGCTGCCCGGCAACTGTGGTCTCGGCCAAGTGCGCTACCCCACCGCAGGCAATGCCTACAGCGAAGAAGAAGCGCAGCCCTTTTATGTCAACGCGCCGTTTGGTATCGTGCTGGTGCACAACGGCAATCTGACGAATGCCCACGCCCTCAAGCGCGAGCTGTTCAATAAGGATCACCGCCACATCAACACCGACAGCGACTCCGAGGTGCTGCTCAACGTGCTGGCCCATGAGCTGGAGCGCACCAGCCGTGGCATGCCGCTGCTGCCCGAGCACTTGTTTGCAGCGGTGCGCAATGTGCATGCACGGGTCAAAGGCTCGTACGCGGTGATTGCGCTCATTGCCGGCCACGGCGTGCTCGCGTTTCGCGACCCGCATGGCATTCGCCCCTTGTGCATGGGCCGCAGCGCGGACAACGTGGTGCTGGCCAGCGAGTCGGTGGCATTGGAAGGCACGCTGCACAAATTTGAGCGCAATATCGACCCCGGCGAGGCGGTATTCGTCAACTTGCAAGGCGAAGTGCTGGCGCAGCAGTGTGCCGACGCGCCCACGCTCAACCCCTGCATTTTTGAGTTCGTTTACCTGGCCCGCCCTGACTCGGTGATGGACGGCATTTCGGTCTACCAGGCGCGGCTTAATTTGGGCGAGACCCTGGCCAAGCGTGTGGTGTCCACCGTGCCGCCTAGCGAGATTGACGTGGTCATTCCCATTCCCGAGTCCAGCCGCCCGAGTGCCGCGCAACTAGCGCAGTTGCTGGGCTTGCCCTACCGCGAAGGCTTTGTGAAAAACCGCTACGTGGGCCGCACCTTCATCATGCCGGGGCAGGCGGTGCGCAAAAAATCGGTACGGCAAAAACTCAACGTGATTGCCAGCGAGTTCAAGGGCCGCAATGTGCTGCTGGTGGACGACTCCATCGTGCGCGGCACCACCAGCAAAGAGATTGTGCAAATGGCGCGCGACGCCGGTGCGCGCCGCGTCTACTTGGCCAGCGCCGCGCCGCCCGTCCGCTATCCCAACGTCTATGGCATCGACATGCCCACCAGCAGCGAACTGGTCGCCCACAACCGCAGCGTGGAAGAAATCCGCGCCATCATCGGCTGCGACGCCTTGATTTACCAAGACGTGCCCGGCATGAAAAAAGCGGTGGGTTCGCTCAACCCGGCCATTGCCGACTTTGACGCCTCGTGCTTTGACGGCGTTTACGTGACTGGCGACATCACCAGCGACGACATCACCCGCCTGAGTGCCACGCGCGGTGGCAGCGAAGAAGACCAAGAAGACAACTCACGCGTTGCATTGCCCAACCACCAAGTTTTTTTTAAAACCGTTCGCCCCAATGACCCCAAAGAAAGAAACGACAGCTTTGCACCGCGACACACTCGCCGTGCGTGAGGCCGTAGCGCGCAGTCAATA
>JARXAU010000142.1 GCA_029865675.1 Rhodoferax sp. | reverse complement strand
CAGCGGATAAGCTCGTCAGGCCGTCGAGGGAAAGCCTCCAGCCTTCGTGCTTCGCCAAGGCTTGCGCTGCTTCAGCGGATAAGCTCGTCAGGCCGTTGAGGGAAAGATAGCCTTCGTGCTTTGCCAAGGCTTGCGCTGCCTCAGCGGATAAGCTCGTCAGGCCTTTGAGGGAAAGTTCGCCTTCGTGCTTCGCCAAGGCTTGCGCTGCTTCAGCGGATAAGCTCGTCAGGCGGTTGAGGGAAAGCCAGTCTTAGCGCTACGCAAAGGCTTGCGCTGCCCCAGCGGATAAGCTCGTCAGGCCGTGGAGGGAAAGACCGCCTTCGTGCTTCGCCAAGGCTTGCGCTACCTTAGCGGATAAGCTCGTCAGGCCGTCGAGGGAAAGGCACCAGCCTTCGTACTTCGCCAAGGCTTGCGCTGCCTCAGCGGATAAGCTCGTCAGGCCGTCGAGGGAAAGACAGCCTTCGTGCTTCGCCAAGGCTTGCGCTGCTTCAGCGGATAAGCTCGTCAGGCCGTTGAGGGAAAGACCGCCTTCGTGCTTCGCCAAGGCTTGCGCTACCTTAGCGGATAAGCTCGTCAGGCCGTCGAGGGAAAGGCACCAGCCTTCGTGCTTCGCCAAGGCTTGCGCTGCTTCAGCGGATAAGCTCGTCAGGCCTTCGAGGGAAAGATAGTGTTCGTGCTTCGCCAAGGCTTGCGCTGCCTCAGCGGATAAACTAGTCAGGCCGTCGAGGTAAAGATCGCCCTGATGATTCGCCACCGCCTCGGCGGCCGGATCATCAATGGCGTCGAATTCGTTGAATCCAATGGAGTCAAATTGACCTTCAACTGCATTGAGTAGGTCCTGCGCGATCTCGAGTGTAAGCGTTGGCATGTTTTCGTGGGTTAAAGATGAGGGTTTAAAAACGGAATTGAGTTGTATTCTTCAAAGAACGCTCTCCTATGCGGCAGTTGGGCAATCCTCTGCGTTGTTCCTAGCCTCCTGCTCATTGTAAACATGACGAATCCACTCACGAAGGGTGGAGAGATGAAGAGGTCTCCGCCGTTTCATCGGTGCCTCCTGGTCCTGCTCATCGTCCAGCACGGACTCCCACTGGTCCCGCACTCGCTCAGGACCTGCCAGCAAGAGGCTCTTGCCCTGGAATGTTTGCTGTTTGGGGTTCTGAAATTTAAACATGGTAATTAGTAACTAACAAAAAGCTCATCACCGCAAACCAAACAGCCAAGATTATTTTTTGATTGATCGCTTGATAATTGCTCTTTCGAGCTTAAACACATATTGTTATGTGTGACAAATAAAAACCCCATGCTTCTCTTACTTCCCGATCTCTTCCACGACATCAAAGGCGCCCTCCTCCTGTTGGAGTTCCATATCAACTCACCTGGAATCCCGATGAATGCGAACAATCCGTTCATCAAAAAGTTGATCAAAGCACAATTCCTCACAGATAAAGGCGTTCTCAATCCTGAATTGCCCGATATCTTCAGCAAACTGCTGGGGATTTTAGACCACCCGGAGCTATACGGGGCCATACCTGAAGAAGGGGGCGGCGACGTTCTGAATATCCTCAAAACTTTGGAGCCAGAGGATGCCGAGAAGTTCAAAGAGATCATTCGCCGCGCAGCGTTTAGAGCCCCTGCGCCAAGTGATCCCACCTTCACCAAATCCGACTATGCCGTCAAGGTGGCCAAGCTGCTGGACAATCGTCCTGTGGATGAACCGTGGATCTACCCTAAAGGAAGTCATTCGGTTCGGCCTGAGCGCATCGTGTATAAACTGAAAAAAGACCTGGCGACACGTAATGTCATCGAAAAACTGCCGCCCAAAGATTCCTGCGCCGCTCGCTGGAAGCTCTATGAATGCATTCGTGAAGATGAGGCTTTTGATCCGCCTGCGTCACTGCTGAAACAAGCCGGCGTGGAGGAGGGCTCCGTGCCAGCCCTGCGCGCCCACCGCAACCGCTCCGGCCTGTATCTGATCCCCTCTCAATTCATTCTGCACATCGGGAAGCATGTGCTTCGCGTGGCTGTATTCAGCACCCTCAACCAATACAACGAAAGTGCCTTTCAGCAACTGCGCGCCCGCATCCAGAAGCTGGACCGACCGGCCGAGGTGAGAATTTCTGCCGGAAAGACGTTTCAACTGGACGTGGAGATCAAAGATCCCGCCGAACTGGCACCGGAAGCCCTGGAAAAAGAAATTCGCAGTGCCTGGGGCAAGATTCGTTCAGTGCTCGAAAAGCTCTGATTGGGCGACTACCAGACCAGGTCAAAACGAACGAAGCTACAAAACGGTGCGCGCCGTCCGTGGTCCCAAAGACCGAGGACGGCGTTCGAGCTCATGAAAATAGGCACGCCAAGTTCGGTCTTTATTTGACCAATTCGCTTGATTTGTTCTTTATAGTATGGTAAATACTCTCCTATGGAGTTAAAACCGAATACCAATGAAGGAGCCGAAAATGAAAAAGCCCACGAGGGTGTCACTTTGACCATGAGTCAGAAACCAGTCCTGTTCAGGCCCAGCCGGACGGTGTTGACGTATCCGAGTGAGGCATTTCAAGAGAAACTGCTCTGTGATGGCCTCACCCTAAACCTTGGAGATGCATGCGTGTATTCCTGTTCTTTCTGTTATGTAGAAGCCCAGATGAAGAAGCTGACTTATCAGCTTCTGCGGGATCATAACAAAGATCATGGCGGGAACAGGAGTCACGAGGATGTGGTCATTCGCCGACGTGGGGCAGAAGGAGAGACCGCCTTGGAGATCCTCTCGAATCAACTGGCCGGGGGAGTGAAGGGCTGGCTGTCCGGGCGAGCCATCCGCGACCTCAAGGAGCAAGAACTCGTCGTGTATAGCTCGACTCTCGTGGATGTCGGGGCCAACGTGGAGCTACTCAAAGAGACCGCCCAGGCATGTCAGATGATTCTAGACGAGACCAACTGGCAGGTGCGGTTGCTGACCAAGGGCAACCTGATTCATAAGCTCGTCAAAGACGGACTCGTCGAGGACAAAACACGACCTGGTAACCGGCTGTCCCACCATCAGCGAGTGATCTTTGGCTTCAGCACCGGAACTCTCAATAACAAGCTGGCCGCGGCTTTTGAGCGTGGAACCTCACTAGTATCGAAGCGGATCGAATCTCTCCATTGGTTACAAGACCACGGATGCCGGACGTTTGGCATGATCTGTCCCAGCCTTCCCCAGCATGACTATGATGCCTTCTCGGTGAGCATGCGGGAGGCATTGAGGCCGGAAAAAATGGAACATGTCTGGGCTGAGGTGATCAATGTGCGGGGAGAGAGCTTTACTAGAACACGTGACGCGCTGAAGGAAGCGGGCTTTGAGAACGAGGCGCGGATGCTGGAAGCCGTGAGCGAAGGACCTGCCAAAAAAGAAAACTGGGAGGCCTATGCGAGGAAGACCTTTGAAGCTCATCAAAAGCGGTTCGGGAATAAACTGCGGTTCCTGCAGTACGTGGACCCTCGACATGCGGATTATTGGAAAAGCCAAAAGGATCAAGGAGCGGTGCTCATCGGCAAGTATGCAAAGGATGAAGGACTGTGCTCTCATGAGCGATCGGCTGTGGAAACGAGTTATCAAAACCCGACAGGTGATCTGACGCCAAGAGAAGGGCAACCCCTTCTAACTCCTGGGAAAAAAGCGGCGGAGACCCGGGCACGGAACCAAGCTATACAGGCCAACCTGGACCTTGAATCGAAGCTGGAGCAATCGGTGGCTGAGACCGCCAAGCTGATCCATCGAGTCAAAGGTGTGGCCTGCTGTCTCGTGATGAAGGAAACGAAAGTGGTGGCCTGCGAAGGTGGTGGGGAGAGCTTCAAGCTGGAACGATTCACCGTTCATCGGACGGAAGATTTGATTCTCATGGTTCAACATGAGCAAGAACCGGATGAACTGTCCCGCCGGGCCATCGACAAGATCCTGAGTCAGGCCTGATCGTCATTAAAGAATCTCGTTTTAATCAAGTAACCCCTGATCAACCCATGAATCTCAAAACCCTCGTGCTCCATCATGACGACCGCAGCACGGATTTCCTCACGCCGATCTACGCTGGCCTTCCTCCAGCCACGGTGGTAACCAACTCCAGGCATCAGAATATGGGCGAACTCATCAGCCAGCATGATCGTGTGATCATGCTGGGCCATGGTTACCCCGGAGGCCTCTTTTTTATGGTGGATGGCTCTCACGCGGCGCCACTGCGCCAAAAGCGCGACAATCTCTACATTTGGTGCCATGCCGACGCGTACGTGAAGCACCATGGACTCACAGGCCTAACCACCGGCATGTTCATCAGCGAGACCGCTGAGGCCAAGTTCTCCGGTATTCCTGCCAACACCTATGCCCAGTCCACCGTAACGCACTCGAACGATCTGTTTGCGAGGCTGGTAGCCGAAAAGATCCACTCACCACTCCCAGAACTGCATGCACACCTGCTAGATCAATACCAACCCAATGGCTGCCCGATCATCGAGTATAACCGTAAACGAATCCAACTCATCGAGCCAGCTGCCGCCTCCGCCAAACGCACCCAGTCCGCTGCAACGCTGCACCCCTAACACCATCAATCCCTCCCATGCCACAAGCCGTATCCCGTTCAAAATTCATCGAACCATCCTTGCTAGAAGCGTTGGGTGACCTCGTTCGCAAGCCTTTCCGTCCTCAAAACGCGAAGAAACTGAGCAAGGCCGTGTTGACTGCCGAAATCGCCAGTAGCCTGCTCCCCAAGAAAAAGCCGAGACATGACCTCGTTGCGGACCCATTTACCGATATCGAAGAAGATGCTGCGGTCGTTCTTGCAACCCATCAAGGGACTCTCTATCTGAACGGACTCACCCATCTGTCGGACACAAGCGCCGAAGCCCTGTCCAAACACGGGAATTCACTTTATCTCAACGGGCTCACGGATCTTTCCGAGACCTCCGCTCGCCACTTGGCCAGACACCATGATAAACTCTTCCTCAATGGGCTTAAACACATCTCTGATGAGGTGGCTCAGGCGTTGATCGCGCAGAAGGGCGACCTACTGTTGAACGGAATTCAAAAGCTTTCGGATGAATCGGCCACGCTACTCAGCAAGCATGCCGGTTGGTTGCATCTCAACGGTCTGACTGAATTTCCCGACACGCCCGGGCACATAGCACTCGCCCACAGGTTCGCGGCATGGCATGGATTCGGACTAGCCTTCAATGATCTGAAGGAGATGCCTCTGCCGATCCTCAGAATCCTGGCCACGCACAGGGGCGGGCTGGAACTCAAAAGTTTTGAATTACTAAGTCCTGAAGCTGCATCTATTTTTGCTGACGCAGGTTACTATTTGGGGTTCGCTGGCTTTAAAACCATTTCAATTGAAGCAGCCAGGGTCTTGGTAGAGCGAAAAGGAATCAGATGCCTATACAATATAGAGTGTGTGAGCGAAGACGTGATGTCAAAAATACACGAAGAATACCCGCCTGGCAAAAGACACGATAAAGCTTGGGAATCAAACATGGGTAGTCTATTTGGAAGTGACCCCTCAACACCCTCCAGTTTATTCTCAATGCCTGTCAATTACGCCAAAAGTTGCTTCGGTGATTATGGTGAAGATATGGAAGAATGCGAATCTTCTGATCAATCCAAAGCACCGAATAAAAGGACAATCCAAGACCTACTTAAAGTTAAGAGACCTGATCAGCTACCCCACCTCAACAATAACGAGGAGGAGTCGGACGACGAGTCATGGATTGAAGAGGAAAATGAAGCCCTCAACCGTGTCGCCGGTATCACCGACCAGGAACGAGAGATGTATCGCATTTTCATGGGCTCGGGTAGTGAAGGGGCACTCTCCTTCGCCCAAGTCGGCAAACGCTATTCCATGAGCGCGTCCGCGGCACGCTCGATCTGCGAGCGAGTGGAGCAGCGTCTGATCACTTCCAAAAGCTTTCCGCCAAAGCCTTTTTATAGCGCGCCTCCAGCAACTGAAGATCTCAGGCCTCGTGATGGCGCGCCGCTTCGCAAAACCAAGGACGTGCTTTTTCTGGCACTCATGCTTGAAGAATGCGCCAAGACAGTGTGGATGCAAACTACCATCGATGATTCCGGTCAGCAAACCTACCGCATCATTGCCAAGCCGGCGACATCAGCAGCGAAAGGTCAGCAGTTCTGGAAAATGAAGACCCTTAAAAAAGCCCTTTTTGACCATGAATTCTGGGAGGTTCGCCGGCTACGTCGGCATCCCGATGGTCATCGGATCAAGATTCCACGTGGCCATATCTTGAAATTCCCGGTCAAGCGAGGAGCTGATCCCTTGCTTTCGTCGGACACTTGGAGTGAGCAGTTCCACTCATGGGCAAACGTCGAAGATCTAGTGGTCAAGCCTGGCGAAATACTCTGTCCCCTTTGTGGCCCAATGCCGCCTCTCATCGTGCCGGTCACCTCCCCTTCCGAAACATGGGCCATGCTCTGTGGCAGGTCCTACCATTTCTACTGCTGCTCTGGGTGCCTAGGTGCCTTTGATCAGGACTTGACCAGGATGAACTAAACCCAAGCTAGAACCATCCAAACCAAGTTTCTCCATCAACTTATGACGAACCGTCGCACCATCCTAAAACAGGCAATTGCCTGCACCCTTCCCTCGATCCCAGCTTTGAGTGCCATGCCGAATGACCCACTTCAAGACAGGTGGTATCTGGAAGAGATCGATCAAGCCTACGACACGGCGCGCAATCTCTGCTGGTCTAAAGAAACCGAGGAAGCTTGGCTTCAGTTTTTGGGCACTGGCTTAAAGAGCTTGGATACGCGTGTGCCAAACCGTGATTTGACGGAAGAGCTTATTGCTTGGTGTGACAAGATCTCTGCAAGTCTCGAAGAGCGGACTTTCTTCAGAATGGAAACTTCCAGCTTCCATCACAAGAAAACGATGGTGACTAACCTTGTGGGAGCCATTCGCCAAGAAAAGACTGATGAGGAAAAAGTGATCCATTGCCTTGATCTGGTTCGCCTGATTTCGCCGATTCACCATTTTCAAGAAAAGGATTACTTCGATCGTGGTGAGCCGATGGGTCTTTTCGATAAACTCGTGCGTCTGCAGCGCTATTATCCTGAAGTGTTTGAACAACTGGCACAAGCAACGGCTTCGCAGGATCATTTGAAGTTAAACGAGGCTTTGGCTGGATGGTCGAACCAGTTTGAGGAAACAGAAAAACAGGAAGTCCTGATCCAAATGAACGAAGGTTTTTCGCTGCTGCGAGGAGAACCCATCACCGCCTAAAACCATGTCAAAAACTTTTCTTCGTTCGCTGGCTGGCCGAAATCACAATGGCCTGAATCATTGGCTCAATGCCCATCGGGGGAGTCCCCGAATCGCCTGGTATCCCTCGGCGGGAGACGATTGGCGGGATCTGCTTTTCTTAAGTGAACGTTATCGCCATCTCAACCCGGCGCTCCTTCCGGAGCC
>JARXAU010000167.1 GCA_029865675.1 Rhodoferax sp. | reverse complement strand
CCCAGGTTTGCTGGGTCGCTCGCGAAGCTCGAAGAACCAAAACAACTGACCAGAAAATGCAATGCAAACCGCATGGAACAAGCGCTCCAACTCGGGATTGAGCCAACCACTGTGGTTAATCCACAGATGCGCTTTGTCGATCCATATGTTGGTCGGGGCTGCGTTGGGGTACTTGTGTTGTAAGGCTGCCGCCATTTCATCGCGCGATCCTTGGGGCAGCCGCGGTTGTTCAGCGGTGTCACCGAGCGACGTAGCGAGTTGGCGGAAGAAGGCATTCACACCATACTCGGGGTATACCGAGATTCGAAGAGACTGGGCTCCTGCTGCAAAACTTACTTGCTTAAGCAAAGCATCGATCAGCTCGCTTTTGCCATTGCCCCGCAGGCCGTAAAGAACCAGAACGTTTTTTGATTTTGATTTTTCTAACAAATCAGCTATCAAATTTTCGCGGCCATACAGTCTCTTAACACGGGCAGGGGGAAGGGCATGCACTAGCGGACTCAACGCTTCCGTACCATTACTTTGTACGACGGGCGCTGTCTCGGCTAGCTTCGCGCAGGATGTATCTGGCGAAGCAACGAACTCGGGTAAGTTAGGTATAGACAGGTGCCAGACACCGTCTGGTGCGTGATGCGCAACCGGCTTGCTAGTCCAACCATTGTCGCGGGCCGAGTAGCCAAGCAAGTGAACCTTGCCAGTGTTATTTGCAAAATCCAGACTTACGAGGTTGATACCAAATTCGTCGGTGGTAGCGGCGCCAACCGCTCCGGCGGCGACTGTAGTGCAATTGGAGCCTGGCGACACCCAGTCGTTGTGCATATGACCGTGCAACCAGAAGTGAAAATTCCCCGCGATTCGACGAGTACTGACGTCGCGCTCAGTTTCGTTAAGCCAGTCGATAGGATGGTGTATCAGACCAATGCGAAGTTGCGCTGGTTCCAAGAGCTGCTGCACATGATTGAACTGCCATTGCGCTGCCAGCCAGAGTTGGCGGTCGTCTTCAGGCCCCGCACAACTCCAAGCAGAATTGAATCCACCCACACCAATCTTCCTGCCGCCAACATTGATTACCTTGGCATAGACGTGCCGTTCAGGGTTGGACTGGTGTGCTAAGCGTTCTTGAATAAAAAGCCCGTAGTCGGCGAGACGCTCCAAAGCTTGCTGATGCTCCAAACCAGCGCTTTCAAAGCGTTGATTAATCTCTCCTTCATGGAGATGGGATTCTTTAGATTTGTGGCCCAAGGCCGACTGAGCGTCTTTATTGACTTTGGAGCGATTGACATCGTGGTTGCCAGGAACCACAAAAAGGCGATCCCGCGGTAGAGAGCCACAGACTTGAAGTAGCGCATCAAAAAAATTATTGGCATAGCCGTATTGCTGCGCTAACGCTGCCTTGGTACTCTCGCCGAAGGCAATGTCACCTGTGCAAAAAATCAAATCTGGCTTGGGCAGTCTTTCACTGGTGAGCTGCGTTCGCAAAAAGTCTAGCAGCGAGCGGCGGGCAGGATTGTCTCGCCACTGGCTTTCTTGGCGGAAATGGATATCGGAGATATGGAGCCATGTGAGTCCAGCTTCGTGTGGCATGAGAGTCCCTAATTCATTGTTTCTTGCAGTGTTCAACCTGGGGGTAGCCGCAACGCTGGACTTTTGTCAGGCGGTCGAATGCTACTGTGGCCTGGTCGAATCAAACGTTGATTTGATGGTGATCAACAATTGCATTATGAATTAGGGCGGCGGCATCATCGGCCTGGAAATGGGCACCGTCTACAGCACGCTGGGTGCCCGCCTGCATATGACAACGCCATGGCTGAAAGCTTCTTTGCAAGCTTGGAATGTGAATTGATTGCCCGGCGAACCTGGAAGACAAAGAGCGAAGCCCGCTTGGCGGTCTTTACCTGGATTGAGAGTTGGTACAACCCACGACGCAGGCATTCAGGATTGAATTACCAGTCACCCAATAACTTCGAGAGGAAACATCAGGAAACCACAAACAACACAGAAAACCAGATAATCCACGAGCTTCAATAGAGAAGCTCATACCGTCCGTGGAAACGGGTCAAGTCCAAGTCCATAAGTGCCTCTCCAAGTATCAGGGTTCAGCATCCGCCTCGAGGTGTTTGCTTGAAAGGAACGCGAGGCCAGCAACCGCCAACATAGAAAGCGACATCAAAGCCAGAGCATAGCCAAGCGCTTGGGCACCGAACTGTGGGAGTAGCAGATCGCTGACCACTCCTGTAACGACCGGACCAAGACCCGCGCCGATCAGCGACATGAAGAATAGCAACACGGCCACTGCCATCGCCCGTCTACGCGCCCCGCACACAGCGTGTGTTGCGGTGAAGAAAGCCGGTAAAGCGGCACTCACAAGGCAGCCCGCCAACGCACCCATCAGCAGAAAGACCCAAAAGTTCTGGACCAGGAAGGCAGCTACGTACAACGGGGTGGCGACCACCATGCCCCAGGCAGGCAGCCGCAACACCCAGCGGCGATCAAGCCGCGCCAGACGGTCGGTGAGCCACCCCCCAACCAAAGTGCCAATCAGGGCCGATACAGCGCTGGCGCCGCCATAGGCCGCACCGACTTCCTTCAGATCGACGTTCATAGCACGTACCAAATGCGAGGGCACAAACAGCAAGGCGCCGTAAGTGAAAAAGGCCCAAAAAGTCAAAGCAAACGCGGCGTAGCGAAAGCTACGTTTGTGCCATAGCACCAGCAGCGCCGTTTTGACAGACTCAGCGCTTTGATCAGAACGGGAGGCGACAAATTGGGACTTCAGCACGGAGCGTGGCTCCTTCAGCCCCCATATAGTGATGAATGCGACCAGCAAGCCTGGCACCGCCGCTGCGAACAACGTCCAGCGCCAACCGTACTGCGCTACCAGGGCAGAGCCGCCGATGAAGGCCAGCAGATAACCGACCGTTCCCGCAGAAGTAAAGACGGCCAGCGCTTGCGCACGCTGATGCGGAGGGAAGTAGTCCACCAGCAGCGACTGGCTGGCCGGCAGCGAGCCGGCTTCGCCAACCCCCACACCCACGCGTGCGAGCGCCAGTTGCCAAAAGGTCTGCGCAGCGCCGCACAACGCCGTCATCAAACTCCAGAAGACGAGTGCCAAAGTGATGATGTACTTGCGGTTGCCGCGGTCAGCCCAGCGCGCAAAGGGTATGCCCATGACCGCATACATAATCGCAAAGGACGCTCCGCTGAGAAGACCCATTAAGGTATCGGATGCGCCGAACTCGTGCTTTATGGGCTCAAGCAGCACCGCGATGATGACGCGGTCCATGTAATTGCAACTGGCGACCAGAAACAGGATGGAAAGAAACCACCAGCGCTGGGCTGGCGTGTAGGGGGTTTCAGGGCTCATGGGTCGTATCTCCTTTAGGACGTTCCGACCACGCCACCGTCACAGGCGATAGTCTGGCCAACGACATATTCACCCGCCCGCGAGCAAAGAAAGATAGCAAGACCTGCAATGTCCTGCGCGGTACCAACGCGGCCGCTCGGATTATGCTTGCCAACAAGTTGCCAATCCACGTTTTCTGTCTCACCACCAAAGCCGACGCCAGTGCTGAGCATCCAAGTAGAAAAGGGGCCCGGTGCGATAGCGTTAAAGAGGATGTGTTCTTTAGTCAAATGCGCTGCCATGAAACGCGTCAGGTGATGCACCGCAGCCTTGGAGGCACCATAAGAAAAAGAGTCAAAAGTGGCTGCCTTGATGCCGTCGACCGACCCGATGTTAATGACACGTGCGGGGCTGGCGGCTCTGGCGGCCTGACGCAATAAAGGAAGCAATTTCTGGGTGAGAAAAAACACGCCCTTGACGTTGGTGTCCATCACCTTGTCCCACCCGACCTCCGGAAAAAGCTCAAGTGGCGCGCCCCAGGCGGCTCCCGCATTGTTCACCAGAATGTCCAACGTTGACTCGCGCTCTGACAATTGTTTAGTCAGACTTTCAACGCCAGCCAGTTGCGACAGATCCGCAGTCAAAGCAATGCATTCGCCACCATAAGCCTCGCTGAGTCGATTGGCCGTGGCTGCACATACATCCGCCTTTCGCGCCGCGATATAGACCTTGGCACCATTCGCCAAAAAACCGGCGGCGATCATTTCACCAATACCACGCGAACCACCCGTTACCAGCGCCGTTTTGCCTCTTATCGAAAACAGATCGTTGAAATGCATACTCATAAATTCACTCTTATGGGGCTAGATCAATAGTTGATTCCGAATTCAATAGCCGTGCTGGCGCGCGAGTTGGTCAATATGGAAATTGGCGTCACCAAAGAGCTCTTGCAGAACTCTAGCGCGCTTCATGAAAAAGCCAATCTCGAACGCGTCAGTCATACCCATGGATAGGAAATCTAACCGCAAAAACACAATCGTGTATCCTTTTCTACCATAAACAATCTGCTAATTGTTATCCGAGTGGGTGCTTGCTCTGGGCCAGTTGCCCGATATTTTTCGGTATGACCCGTTTTGGGCGGCGACAGGCGCAGCCGGCCCCGCAGCGTTGGCAAAACCGCTGTTACCACCCCCTTACCGGCTGACGCGCTGATCGACCTCAAAGCCCGGCGCCGGTTGGGCCGCTTCATCCCAATTTGGCACTGGCTCCATGCCCTCACCGCCCTGCGCATCGCACCCGTCCCACAGCGGCGGCCCACGTGCTGGTTTGATGCGCGGTGGCTCTGGCAAACGGTGACGGCTTTTTGGCACAGCGTGCGCCACGCCCAACCGCTGGCCATCGGCCTGAAATGCGCGCTAGGAGCCACCCTCATGCGCCCCTACATCCAGGAGCTCGCCCGCGTCGCCGGCGACACCTTCATCAGCTGCTACCCCAACGCCGGCCTGCCCAATCCCATGAGCGACACCGGCTTTGACGAAACCCCCGAGGTCACCAGCCGCTTGCTGCGAGAGTTTGCCGACCAAGGCCTGGTCAACATCGTCGGCGGCTGCTGCGGCACCACGCCCGAACACATTGGCGCCATCCACCAGGCCGTCGCCCCGCTGGGTCCGCGGGCCCTGAGCGCCGGGGTGTTTTACAGAGAAGCGGCTTGAACTTTCGGGGGCTGGCAGTGCGGCCTGGCTTCCTGCTGCTTTCCTTGTTGACGGCCGCGGCGGTCATCGCTTGCGGCCAACAGCCCCCGTCGTGGGACAGCCTGCTCGCCGGCAAGATCAACGGCCAATACCCCGACTACCGCGTCAGCGTGCCGGAGCCAGGTCAGCTGCGCGTAGAGCGCCCCGGCATGCCGGCGCAAACCGTGGCGGTCGAGCCTGTCGCCCAACACTGCCTGCGCGGCCCCAGGG
>JARXAU010000117.1 GCA_029865675.1 Rhodoferax sp. | reverse complement strand
GTGTTTGTTGTACCCAACTCCACTCAGA
Organism: Rhodoferax sp.; assembly: GCA_029865675.1. GTDB lineage: Bacteria > Pseudomonadota > Gammaproteobacteria > Burkholderiales > Burkholderiaceae_C > Allorhodoferax. The sequence goes on along the minus strand of JARXAU010000117.1, from coordinate 5,487 downwards.
TGCACAGACGGGATGACCAGTCTGCAATGAATGCCATTCTTAGAGACAAGCAATTCCCGTGCTTTATGCAGACTATTCAGTTGACAGTCGATGCACCAGGTAATGGACAGTCTAAAACAGTCGAGAAATTAGTTCCTCTAACCTTAGGTAACCGTACGGCGTTTACCCGACCTATGCTGATCGGTGGAACAGCACACTCGATCCGCAACAGCAACGAAGCAGTTTCTGAAATCGAGCTCTTAACCGACATGGTTTTGGGCACACTGCAACTACCACCCCAACGCTAAGGCTAACTATGGCAACCAAAAAACCATCGCGACCAAATATCAATTTTGATGGCGCCTACGACGACCTAACCACATCAGCACAAGTAGTGGCTGATTCAAGATTCAATGTAGCCAAGGGTGTCTTGGAGTTACAGCCAAACGCACTTGCAGTCCCACACGAAAAGACCCAGGAAACCTCGAACAATTCACAAATTCGTTCGGATGAACTTGTCGAAGGGCAAATCTACGAGTTACCGCTACAACGTTTCACTCGGTCAGAGAACAATGCCCGGGTCTTCTATTCCGCTGATGAACTCGATGCAACAGCTATCAGCTTGAAGACGCAGGGACAAGACGTTCCGGTAATTGGATATGTCCGGGACAACAAGGTAATTTTGGTGGATGGAGGGAAGCGATTCCAAGCAGCAACCAGTGCTGGTCTTGAGACCCTGCGCGTTGAGATTGGACCCGCACCGGCGTCCGAGGCTGAAGAGTACGAAAAATCGCGCCGCGTAAACGTAACGCGGAGCACGCAAACTGCGATCGACGACGCAATCCGCTGGAACGATCTGCTCAAGCGCAAGGTGTACGAGACACATGAACATCTGGCGGAAAGAAACAACGTTGGCCGCTCGTTAGTGACGCGTACGGTACAACTAGTAGCCATACCGGAAATGATTCTTCGCAAGATGAATGGGAACGAAAAGACGCGCTCCCTGTCCACGGCATACGAGATCTACCGGATCTACGAACGCTTAAAGGACTCGCCAGACGTGGCCGCCCAAATAGCCGAGGAGGTAATAGACGAGATATGCAAGGAGTCAATGAACAGGAACGATGCAAAGGCTCTCATTGACGCCCGCCTCGACCCAAAACTGAAAACCAAACGCACGCGCGAGACGCCTAGCAGCAGCGAGCTGCGATTTGGGCAAGCTATAGGGACATTGAAAATATTCCCGGCGAAAAAGAAGCTGGACCTGTCATTCACGAACCTAGAAGAAGCGCAGATCGGGCGTCTAAAGGACATGATCGAGAAGATGCTGTCCGAGCAATTGGAGCTTTATGGCGGCGCACCTGGCTAGAGTCCGAAAAAGTGGCAACTCCATGGTGTATCGCAGTGCTTACTAAACGTTGCCCAGGACTTGAAGGTGGAAACTTATGATAAAGCAGGGCAGGGTAGGGCGTAGCTCCTCCTTTAAATTGGCAATATCTTGGGCATAGGCCCCGTCCCGACGAGGTAGCGCTCCTTTTCCCACCAACGAGTTAGAGATTTCCCACAAACGGTCACCTGAGGCACTTCAACAGCTACTCTCCACACCGTTGACCAGGTGGAAAAGGTGGAAAGCTATGGTAATCCAGCGAAGATTTTCCTGAGACCGGATCCCATAGATGGTCACTTGAGGGCTTTTCCCGCCTTGGAAGTGAACAGGTGAGCATCCAGAAATCACAAAACGCCTATCGGTTAACCATAAACGGTCACCTCATCTGTGTGATTCAGAGGCTGAGACTCCAAATGTTTGGGGAAGGTGATCAAACTTCGCCCCATAAATGGTCACCTGACAGCGCGTCGTGTCTTTCCATTACTGCAGCCTCCACACGGGAAAAACTTGGGAGGCACATCCCATAAAAAGACACCTCAAACCAATACAGATGGTCACATAACACATGAACTAATGGCTTAAGAATGTTGATTCATATTGAAAAAACACCAGCAGAAAAGCAAATCAGTGAATCTGACCGAACCTCGAATCGCACCGATAAAGCAAACCATAAACGGTCACCCATCGGAGCAACGAGTGCAATTGGAAGTCCCATAGACGTACACCTCAACAACATCCCATAAATGATCACCACAGCTTTCGGCAGGGAAGACGAGCTCCACTAAGCCATTCAGTTCCAGCATTACCCATAAAAAGTAACCACATGCCACTGCGCAGGAATAGAGCAAGACCCATAAAGCGACACCTAACACTCATCCCATAAATGGACACCTATCGCACAGACAAGCCTCAATTAAGGTTCCTAAATGACCACCCCCACAGACCGACACCTGAAATCCCAAACCCAAACACCCGTAGACCCATAACAGGTCACCGTCTAACCATATCCACACACCCGAAGTCCCATAACGGTACACCTGACGTCCCATAGACAGTGACCACCCCTAACGTAAACCCGCGTCAGCAAAGACTTTTTGCATCCTAAAGGTAGTAAAGGGGTAAAGTGTTTTACTAAAAGACACAACGGGATGTTGTTGTGTTTAGTGGTAAAAGACCGTAACATAGGTGGAAGCACAAGGTGATTTTTACACCTGAGAATTTCCACCTGACATACCATGGCAAAAGCGAAACCTAACCCAGAAGAGCCGCAGTACGCGCTATTTCAGCCCACTGAGATACCAAACTCGTTTCGCAAAGCGGTTCAGGTCGTACATAGCAAGCCCAGAGAACACATGAGCCTGCTGCAGCGCAAAGTGTCAAATGCCTGGCTCAAGAACGCAATGGAAACTACCGCTGACGAAGAGGGGTGGTACACCATCGGCACACAGTCCATGGCCACAGACATCAATTTCGATTCAAACAATAGGGAGTACCTGAAAGAAACTGCCCGCGAGCTGATGAGCATCGTATTCGAATGGGATGTCATTGCAGCAGAGAAAAAAAGAGTCGACTGGAAAGCGTCGGTCCTCTACACCGACATAGAGCTGACTTCGGACACCATCAGGTACCAAATCAACAATCAACTTCGCAAAAGTGTCCTGAACCCCGAGATGTACGCCTTGATCGATATGAACATCATCAAGAGATTTCGGAGAGGTTCATCCCTGGCGATATACGAGCATTGCATAAGATTTGAAAAACTGGGTCGAACGCCAGATGTCGCTTGGGAGAAATTTCGAGACATCATCCTTGGGCAGTCAAGCGAGTCGAAGTCCTACAAGGAATTCAAGTATTTCTCACAGAAAGTCCTGAAGCCCTCAATAGCGGAAATCAACACGGTTTCGGACATCGCCATCGAAATACACCAGACACGCCGGGGGAAAAGTGTCACGCACCTCAGATTCGACGTAGTCCGAGCCAAAAACAACGATGATGAAAGCAGCCCGCCTGACGAAGCCACGATGACGGCAATCGGCGAGATGGTCAAGCTGGGCGTGCCTCAATCTGAAGCGAAACGTATGGCCAGGGAAGCGCCACTCGAAGAAATAAAGGCCGCCCTGCATTACACCCAGAACAGAATGCGGGACCCGCGCCAAAACAAAATAGAGAAGCCAAGTTCGTACTTTCGTAATGCCTTGAAAAACAAGTGGGGAATCGTTGAGGACATTCAGGAAAAACCGAAGTCGCCAGCAAAGCCAAGGCCAGCGTCAGGCGCTGTGTCAACTATCCAGCAGAAGTACGAAGCGCACTACGTTCTAGAGGCAGAGCGCTATTTCAGGGAACTAGACGTAGCTGAACAAGAAGAGGCAATGGGACGTTACAACGAAACCGTCTCACTACCCGCCCTCAAGATTAAGAAAAGGAATACAGGCAAGGCTGCAGAGAAGAGCTTCTTCAATTGGCTGTCAAAGGACACTTGGGGCGAGCCAAGCACCGAAGAACTTTTGCAGTTTGCAAACACGATTATTAGCAGCGGCAGCGCTTAGCGACAGGTATCAAGCGCGCGCAATCGGGATGTCAGCAATACACGTTGTGTAGCCCGGCGTCCTGCGCTCTTGGCGCATCGACCAAACCCTGCGATCACCATCTAGACCAGCACTGGCCATCGCCAGCGTCCCTTTGCCGTACCGATCATTGATCGTGTCCAAAGCAGACATCAGCCGCATCTTCGCCTCACCATCCACACCATCACCATCCTCAAGATCCAGCTCTGCTTGTTGACAATGGTCAGGTTGCAGGTCCATCAGCATCACGCCAGCCTTGGCGTACAGATAACCCACTCGGAAGATGCCATGCAGTCCTGCGACCGCCGCACGGACAATTGCACCAGTATCCGAGGTGGGGCGGCGAAGCGGTACGCACAAAGACCGGCTGTATTGCGGCTCCTTTCGAAACGGGCTGGTGCGGATAAAAACAATGACTGCGCTGGCCAAGCTGTGCTGCCTGCGTACTTTTTCCGCCGCCCGGCTGGAGAATTCTGTTACTGCCTCGGTGAGGCCGTGCAGATCCGAAACCGGATGGCCAAAAGAGCGCGTACATGCAACCTCCTTTTTCGGGACGGGAGAATCGTCAAGCCCGATGCATTGCGTCCCTTGGAGCTCGCGCACAGTACGCTCCAACACTACGGACCAGCCGCGACGGATAGTTGCTGGATCCATGTTCACCAGGTCCCGAACGGTCTTGATACCGCCATCGCTAAGTTGCTTGCTGATTCGTCTACCAATTCCCCAGACTTCTCCGACTTCGGTGGCCTCAAAAACGGCGGACAGTTCAGCCGGTGAAAGCGCCGACAGATTGCAGACCTGGGCCAAGTGATCAGGATAGACGCCGGGTTTGCGTTCTGCCGTCTTTGCGATGTGATTGGCAAGCTTGGCCAGGGTCTTAGTGTGACCGATGCCAATGCCGCAGGGAATGCCGACCCATTGCAAAATGCGTGAGCGTATTTTGTGGCTGCGCTCGACCAGATCACCTCGCAAGCCGTCCATCCCTATAAACGATTCATCAATAGAGTAGATCTCCTGTGTGGGCCCCAGACCTGCTGCCAGACTCATCATCCGATCACTGATATCGCCGTAGAGCGCGAAGTTGGCCGATAACGCCACAAGGCCGTCCGATTCCTCAAAGTGCTTGACCTGAAACCAAGGTGCGCCCATCTTGATTCCCAGGGCCTTGGCCTCGTTGGAACGGGCGACGCAACAACCATCGTTGTTTCTGAATGACCCTAACAGTTAGTCAGGTAAAGTTCCCCCATCAATCTTGACTAACAGTTTCCTGCTTTTTTTGCAGAACCACCGCTCCCTACTTGATGGGAAGCAAATGGCTCTCCCGGAGGCTAGACTTCCGCTATCGGCCTCTAGCAGTCCTTCGCCTCGTGCTGTCCACTGAACGGTCAAGACTGATTGCTGCCACTTAGGTTCGACGGCAGAGTCCATGGGCGCCACCGCAAGCGGTCGCTCACCGGTCAGGATCTCAAGCGACCGATCGATTACCTGTACCGGTCGTTCGGCACTGTAGCGAAGTGCAAAGTTCTGGAATGGCCCTTTGCGTCACGGACGAAACGG
>JARXAU010000191.1 GCA_029865675.1 Rhodoferax sp. | reverse complement strand
TGACTTGAAAGCTGGCCATCCGGTTTTTGTACTTCGCCGCGTCGCGTGATTCCATGCGGATTGATTGACTCAGCACGGCCGAACCTGTCAGCGTAACGCCAGCGGCTCGGGCCGCAAAACCGGAGGTGCCGGATATGGCGCTTGTGATCTGCGTCAGACTTCCAGCAGAAACGGCGCCTGCAGACACCCACATAAAAATGTTGTCGCATTGTCCGATTTGGCGCGCGGTAGAAAGGTTGGTTGTGAAAGCTGCGCGCTGCGCAATCTGGGTTGATGCGTTCGGAAAGTTCGGGCGCTTGTCCAGTGCAGTGTCGCTAGGGCCAGACAGTACGGCCGGCGGCATTTCTTCGACCAATGCCTGCGCTGCATTGAGCAGGGTAACGCGGGTGGAGAAATTAGCGGGCAGTTCGCCGGCAGCGATGCCCACCAAAGCACCGGCTGAGTTGTAGCGCACCAGCGCCGGGGGGGTAGCCAAGCCACTAATTTGCAGCGTTGGATTGGCGCCGCTCGCAGAGTGGAATGTCACCCAAAAAGAAAGATTCGCCGTGTAGGCGGCAATTGCCGCGGTTGGAGTAAGTGTGTAGGCCGTGGGCGTGCCTGATGTGACGCCTGAGTTTGCGGCGCGCGCCATAGCCGCATTTCCGGAGGTATTGATGCTCCATGTGCCGGTTGCGTTGCTGCCATCTTTTAGAGCCAGTTCCTCTAGTGATGCCCTGGTGATGCCAAGGAGCACGACTGCATTAGCCGCAAAGGCGCGAGCCACTGTCCCATCTTGGCCCCGCAGCACAACAAACTGATCGTCGGTGCGGCTTGTGACTTTGATGATTTCTGGAATGTTCTCTGCATCAATCAGAGTGGCATAGAAGTAATCAGACCCACCGGCCGCGGGGAATGATGCGCCACCACCGGAAATCAGACTGAAATTTAAAGCCCCGGCATTGATGGCCGAAAAGAGATTTGAGCGAGCGTTATTGGCGTACTTGGCTGGCATGTGCTACCTCAGAAATAGTTGGCGCGGGCTCGGGTGCGCGCCTTGCCGTAGCTCTTGAGCGCCTTACTTTGAGCCTCGGAGGCTTTGGTAATGAACTGACTGGCGTAGTTACTTGCCGCGCTCAGATCCGTCCACGGCTTGCCAGACACCGCCAACATGCGGGCCATAGCGCCCCAAGCGATTGCTTCAACGTGTTGGCTGAAATACTCGTCCGGTATGCCGGTGGACAGTGCGCCGGGTTTGATGGCTGCGCGAATGGCTACAGTGCCGTCCGCGGAGGGTGTTGGGTAGACGCTGTACTGTGTCGGACTCAGCGCGTAAACACCGGTGCGGGCTTCGCGGGCACGATACTGGTTCTCGGTGCCGGCCTCGGCGCCGTTGACATAGGCCTCCAGCACCTTTACCAAGTCGGTATTTGCCGGCAGGTTGTAGGCGTAGTTTGCGTTGCCTGCGGTAGTGGCCTGCACCGCCAGATCCACGATATAGGACTTGCTGCGCTCAAAGAAATCAGCGGCAGAGGCGCGCAAGTGCTTGTCTGCGTAGTCGGTGGTGATGCCCTTCACCTCCTGCATAACCCACGGGTAAAAATCGGCCCAGGTGCTCACAGTGCAGTGCCTCCGAGGGTAAAGAATGCGGTCGCCTTGGCAATGCCTTCTTCGTCATCCTTGGCAAAGGCGCGAGCGGCAATGTAATCAGCTAGGTTCTGGTGGTACGCAGCTGCAAGCGGTACTTGGCTGGTCGATACAAGCGCGAAATCGGTCCAGACACTGAACAAATCCGGCCGTGCGCGTCGGATTTGTTCAAGGCCTTGATTCAGGTGTGGCAACAGCTTTTCATCTGGCCAGCGCGTTTTATCGTCGTCGTTCAACGGATCGCGCGCAAGGTCGAGGATGTTTTGAGCCGTTGCCATGCTGCTTTACGCCTTCACGGTGTCTTTGAAGGCGGCGATGACCTTATCGCGCACCTTCTCTACGCCGGTAGCGGGCGCGATGGTCAGGCCCAAGTCTTTGCCGATTGCAAGCAAAGTGGCCTTGTCAGCCTTGTACAGATCCACGGTCGCGCCGCCGTCGCCTTCAATAATTAGGCTGGGGGCATCGGTCTTGGCCGGGGCCTCTGACTCTTGCTTGAGGGGCTTCTTGGCGGTGTTGGTGTCGCCAACCTCGTCCAGCAGCTCAAAGCCTTCGGGAATCTCCACCAGGCGGGCAAACACATCATCACGGTCGTCGGGCACTTCAAACGTGCAAAGGCCCGGATCGCCTTGGCCCTCGTCGGGCGTCATCTTGATGGTGTGGCCGAAAATCTCAATCTCGCTGCCTTTTTTGTGGGCAATCTTGGTGCGGAACTTTGACATGTCAATCTCCAGTGGGGTGATGGGAGCCGGTTGAAAACAAGGGCACAGACGGCCCTTGTTTTCTCTAAGCGCCTACGGGTTTAGTAGGCGCCGGAGCGCAGATCCAGCAACAGCGTGGCGCGCTTGCCAGCCAGTGCGGCCGTAGCCGTAGCAGCGGTTGCCACCAAGCCCAGGGAGCGCGTTGCTGCGCGGCCAGAAGAAAGGCAGTTCACGCCGTTGGCGCCCACGGTGTTTGCAGCCACTGCGCCGCCTGCTTGGCCCACAGTGATGCCGCCTGCGCCGCTCCAGTTGTCGGCCGCGCCACCGCCGATAGCGGTTTTGCCAGCGTTCAACACGCCAAAGCTGAATGCCACGGTGGGGGATGCGTTGGAATCGATGTCTTCAGACACCAATTTCCAAAACACCACTTCAAAGCCCGCGGGGATGTCGCACAGCTGAACGACATCGTTCACAGCAATGCCGGCGCCAGCGTCGGGCCAGTTGATGTCCACGGAAACGGTTTCCACTTGGGATGCGTCGGGCAAACCGAGTGGGCGAATGCCTTGTTGGCAAAGGGTACGGAAAGAAGCCATGTTGCTTACTCCTGAAAATGAATGTGCTTGCAGCGTTGACAGCAACCCCTTGCGGGGCTGCTAGGTCATTACTGAGGGTTCACCGCGTAGGTGTCCAAGGCGATCACGCCGAAGTCGCGCACAACAGAGTTGTCGTTGGACTTGTAGGTGGCCTTCTTCACGCCGAAGATGGAGTTGGAGCCAATCTTCACTTTGTCGCCGTGGTCTTTGACTTCCTCGGTCCAGTCAAAGCGCAGGCCGGTGCCAGGCGAGCCGAAGGCGATCATTGCGGCTTGCGAGCCCATGAACAGCGCGCGAGCAGCTGGCAAGTTGGCGCCGGCGCCGTAGTTGCCGAACTGGATCACGTTGCGATGCTTGTGCAAGATCACGCCGTTGTACTCGCCCAGGGCGCCGGTGAAGATCGGGTTCTTCGCGCCTTGTGCAGCGGCTGCTGCCTTCTGGATGTCGAGCCACTGGCCGGTGGTTGCAGACGACTTGAGGGAGTCGAACTGGAATGTGTGCATCAAGCACACAAACTTGTCTTCGCCGTCGATGTCGCAAGGAACCATGCTCAACTCGTCGGTTGTGTCGCCGCCCATGGTTTCAGCACGGGCCACAGCACGGTCGATCAAGCGCAGATCCATGCCCATTGCGTTGGTGATGGTCGCAGCGCTGGTTGCGGTGCTCGCATACATCTGGTGCATGGTGTCTGGTGCAGTCAACGCATTGACGTTGAAGAACGGGTTAGCAGCGCTCCAGATATAGCCGCCACCAGTACCGCGAGAGCCGGACAAGTAGATGAAGAACAATTCATCGAATGCACGGGCCCACCATTGCTTCATTGCGGCCAAAGCATCTTCACGCAGGCTGCGCAGAGTGCGCTTACGTGTCATGCGGTCGCCCAAGTCAGCACCGCCGCGAACCTGGTCAATCAGCACACGGTCGGTGTAGTAGCGCAGAGATTCCTCTTTGCCATCCAACGTGTCGGCGCCGATCACCGGGTCCATCTTCATGGGCATCAACAGATCCACGGTCACGGTATCACCCGCGTCCGAAGTCAAGTCGTCAATGCGCTGAATGGGGCGTTTGGCGCGCTTGCCTTCGCCCATCATCTTGCTGGAAAAGTACGAAGCCTTGGTAGAGGCTACGGAGAGCAGGCCGCTCCATTTTTTAACGGCCTGTGCGTCGTTGACGCCTACGAGGGTACGAGCCATGTGAGTTACTCCTTTGAAGCTCGGTTGCTACAAAGGGCACTCTTGCGCCCGCTAGAAATTTCATATTACTGCACCTTTTTGGCAGATGCAATCGCCTTTTCAGGAAATATGCCATTCGCTGCCATTCTCGGCTTGTCTACAGCAATAGCTGAGTGAATCTGGATTTTGAGCCGAGCCTTGCGGCCCGACTTTTCCTCCATCGTGATGACCACCCGGCCATCGTCAAATGACAGGGACTCCCCTGCCTCCAATTCGCGTCTTAGGATGGTCATTTTTTGGGGCATTTACGCCATGAAGCGGTCGAGCTGATCGGGGGTCAAGCGGGCTACGGCTTTCTCGTAGTCCGAACCGCTCAGTTTGTGGATGTGGGCAAATTCATCCGTGCCGATGTTTTGCTCTGCAGAGGCCGGGATGCTGCTCAAGTTCGGGGGAACCTTGCTCAAGTCCGGCTCGCGGTTCTTGTTGGTGGGCGCTGGATCGGCCGTCTTGCCCAACTTCAAGTTGTTGCGCGCGGCCACAATGCTGATGGCCTCCTTGAGAATCCACTTGTCGGCATTCGTCACCAGTGCCCCGGGCTTTGTCACGGGAATGCCCTTGAGCATGGTGGGGTCTTCCTGCACCTGTGCGGCCAACAGCTTCACGGTGCGGTTGAGCTCCGCGGCAATGGCTGGATCGCTCGTTAAGTCAGCGCCCGCGGCCTTGGATGCGTCCAGCGTGGTGTTTACATGCGTCAGCCAGGCATTTGTCTGCGCCTGCTTCGTCATGGATTCAGCTACGCGGAATTCGTTTTGCTGGGCGTCCAGATCGCGGATTTCACTGTTCGCCTGCTTCTCGATGGCCTGGTACTCGGCTGCGCTCAAGTCGCCATCCATCATCTTTTGGAAGGCCTCGGTACGCTTGGTTTCAGCTGCAGCTACCTTGCCCTCGTAGTCCTCCACCGGCTTTGCGGTGAATGGAGCGATTGGGGTGTCATCGTCAGCGCTCAGGATGCCGGCGGGGTCTTTGTCTACGGGCTTGTCGTTGGCGGGCGCATCGCCATTAGGCTGCTCGCCGGCGTTGTCGCCGTCTGGTGCATCACCGTCATCAAGACCGCCATCAGCAATCAGTTGCAAGTCTTCGTCGTTGTCGTCGGCTTCCACGGCTGCACGCTCGTCGGGAGTCAAGCGGTTCAATTCTTCTTCTGTGAATTTCATGGGTAGTTCTCCAGTTGGGTTTACTGCGGGCGTAAAAAAACCCGCTCAGGGCGGGTTCTTCTTGCGGGGTGTGGCGCGTTAATCCTTGTCGCCGCCGGCTTGGTGCTCGGCAACTTCGGCAATCACGCCCTTGTTTTCTGCGAGGCGCTTTGCCGCCAGTGCCTTGACGGCGTTGAGGCGCTTCTTGTCCTTGCAAATGGCCTGGTACTCCTGCATGGTGCGCAAATCACTCTCTGCGCGCCATTCGGCTTCTTCTGCCTTGCGTTGGCTTGCGGTGTAAAGCATGGTTGTTACTCCTGTGGTGGAAATTTGAGAGGGGTGATCCCCGTGCTGAGGGGATTAGATAAACGATGGCGTACCGTTTGCGCTGCGCATGGATACATCACCCTTGCCAGTACCTTCGAGCATCAAAATTGCACGCTTGTTGTTGTCGGCAGTGGTGTATGTCAGCGTTGCACCAGCGCCTGCAAGCCGCGAGCCGAATGTTATTGTCCTGGTAGCGCCAACAGAGGCAGGAGCAATCAGAATTACCTTCGCTTTTGCTTGGGACGTAGCGTAATAACCTGCGCTTGACGCATCAATTTGTATTGTGCAATCTCCATCCGGTAGAGTCAGGTAAAAGTGAGTACCTGCCAAATGGCTAATGTTGTACGTCGCGCCCGCGGCAATTGTTGCGGAAACCTCAATATTGCTTCCACCTTGATGCGTTAAACCAGCACCAGATTGATCGCCCAAAACATAGGAGCCGGGGTACATGCCACCAATCGCAGGAAATGCCCTGAATGCGGCCTTTGATGTGCGAGTGCAGCGGATATGTCCAAAAGATGCCGATGGTGCCAAGCTCGCGTTGTTGAACCAGTTTACTTGACTGTTCAGGTTGACAAACGAAACCCAAGCGTTGGCAGGTTGTAATATGTCGGCGGTGCAGTCTTGTACGGTCAAATATCCAGCCTTCCCGGCACCTGTAGCGACATCACCTCCAAATTGGATTTTGGCTTGATAGTCTGCCAGTAGCGGGTTTGTTTGCGTCACATCATTCGTAGTCGGCTTTGAAAAATGGCATTCGTTGAATGAAACTACAGACCAGTTTGAGCTAGTTCCATCATGCACAAAATACTGGCGAACATCCTCAAAGTAGGCCCGGTTAAATCGGACACCTTTTACATCCTGAGCATTGGGGAACC
>JARXAU010000135.1 GCA_029865675.1 Rhodoferax sp. | reverse complement strand
TCAGGGTCAGCTCTGACACCTGCGCCCGCTTCTCAAGCTGGTGCCAGGCCATGCGCGGGTAGCCGCCCAGCTTGCCATGCGCTGCCAGGCAGTCAAAACCGCGCTTGGTGAGGTACAGAATGGCGGGGTGATAGACACGCCGCTCGCGCTCGGCAATCAGGCGCAGCGCTTTGAGTTTTTGCAGGCGTTTTTTCGCGGCTTCGGTCTTGCCGTCAAAGTACAGACGGGTGGCCTGCTCCTGCGTCATCAAGCGGGACTCAAAGAGTCCGCGCAGCAGCTCGAAGTCTCGCGGCTGGAATTCAATGACCGGGGCGGCGCTGTCGCCTTTTGTTGTTTTTGTCTCGGGCATGAATTCACTCTATCAAGGCCAGGCTCGTTTTGCCAAACATGCCGATGTGTGGTTTTGTCGGACGTCCGACAGTGGCGCTCGATGCCTCACTCTTCACGGGGTTTCATCCTGCGCCGGTTGGTGAACTCCTGCGGCTCTTCTTGAGGCGGCGCTATCAGTTTTTCCGCCCAATTCCTGCGGGCCTCAATGGCTGCTTGCGCCTGCTCCTGGGGAATCACAAAACCCAGACGCTGCAAACACCGAAGGCGAAACGCCTCTTGCGTGGACGGACTGACAAACGCATCGGGCGTCGGCAAAGTGGTCATACCGCATGAACGCAAATCACCCTGCAAACGAATGATGGCCTGCCGTGGCTGGAGCCTGAAAATCCGCTGGCCCATTTCAAAAATCTGCTCATCCACGCTTTGAAAGGTGCGGCTGCTGAGTCGAGTGTCCCACTCACGCTCCATGAACGGGGTCACGGCCACACTGCGCGATGTGCCCCGTGCTGTGCTCCAGTTGGTCGTACTGGAGCTGCCTTCACTTTCCCCCCAGTTGTCGCTCTCGCCACCACTTTCGGTTTCGGTCTTGCTCCATCTTGCGGGCTGGTCGTCCGGGTTGCCTTGTTCGATGAACGAGTACCGTTCATCGTCGTCACGGAATTCTCCATAGCTATGGGCTTTTGCTATGCCGCGATTGGCCGCCCCGCCTGAGCTTGTCCCCGTGCTCTCAGTTTCGCCACCGCCCTCCGTCTCGGTCTGGTTTTCTCCCGTGGTGATAACCGTGCGGGTCGTTTCTCTTTCACCAATCACGGCCCTGGTGTGGATTTCATGTTTGACCTTGTACGCATCCACCTCGCCGGTGTAAAGCCATTTGGCCAGCGGCATGTACTCTTCAGGGTCGGGCAGGCCCATGATGACCTTGCTCTGCACATTGTTGCGCACAGAGTTGAGCAGCTTTTGACCACGTGCCCCCTCCCCGGAAAGCTGGCTGGGGAACTGGTTGGCCATCGTCAGGTGCAGCCCAAAGCCTCGGGCCTCGTCCAGGCTTTCGGCAATGGTCGGCGTAATGAAGTGCTGGAACTCGTCCAGGTACAAATAAAACGGCTTGGGGGACTGCCCCCGAACTTTGCTCTTGCCCCGCTCGCTGGCCGCTGTCCACACGTCGGCCAAAAGCAGGGTGGCCATCATGCGGGCATCGGCACGGCTCATGTGGTTGCCAACGCTGGCCAGGTTCACCAACACAATGGCACCCTCTTCCATGGCCGTGAGAAAGTCAAAGCTGGACGCTGTTTGCCCCAGCATCCGCTCGATGTTGGGATTGTTCAAAAACTGCGAGACCCGGTTGAGGGTGGATTCAATCGCGCCGCCTTGCTCCTTGACGGGCAGCGAATCCAGCCAGCGCAAACCCTCTGCCACACTGCGAGGAAGCTGCTGCACCAGACGCTCACGCAGTGAGCGGTTTTCTGGTGCCAGCACGTCGAAAATTTCGGTGATGCCCATGCCGTGTGCCGCCAGTGCGTGCAGCGCGGCTCCGGCCAGGCGCTTGAATCGCGGCGTCTCTTGGGCACTGTCTTGTCCTTGGGCGTAGGCAATGGCTTCCACCAGTGCATCAATGGCCGTCGAAGAAGGCCCTTGACGTGGCCGCAACAAGTTGTAGCCCACGACGTGCTGCGGCTGCGTCAGGTCGATGGGCACAATGGGACGGTCACGGTACAAGATCCGCTCTTCCGTGAGCCAGCCCATGACCTGCTGGTACAGCTCGCCATGCAGGTCAATCAGCAAGAGGCCACTGCGGCTCATCAGCCATTGGTCGATGTCTTGCTGAATGAGTGAGGTGAGCAAGCGGGATTTACCCATGCCGGTGCCGCCCACAATATACAAGTGCCTGGCTCGTTGCTCGGCGCTCATGCGTATCGGTCGATTGCGGGCATCGACTCCCAGCATGATGTCATTTCCATGCGTGAGCGGCATTGCATCCCCTCCATCAAAGTGCGGCCACCCTTGGCCACTCCATCATGCCCCAACGGGGCAAAAAAGGGCCTTAGCGCCGTCTTGGTGAAGGTTTTGGAGTAAACCTCGCACCAAGCATGAAAGGGGCGCTGTGCGCCACTTTAAAAGGGCGAAGCCCCACGGCGAAAAAGCCCGCCGGAAACTCGTCATAAACGAGTTCCTCAACACGGGTTCGTGGCGGGGTTGTCGGGGGCCAAATTTTTAGGGAGCGATAGCGGACTAAAAAAATTTGAGCAGCCCCGACTTCCCGGAATTGGCGCAGGCAGGGCCTACTTTGTTGACCTGACCAGTCCCGTTAGTCCGTTAGGAAATTGCGGGAAGTCGGGGGTGCATACCCCCGACAACCCCGCCACAACCCTTTATTTTACGGGCCTTCCCGTAAAAAGTGGCACTCCCCTATGTGGGGAGTGAACTCGGGAGCCCCGCGACGTGGGCATTTTCTGTGAAAGCGCCCAGGTCGCCACCGATGGCCGGTTACGGACATCCACCAGAAAGCAAGTAAGCGCCCCGCTTTCTTGCCACCCGTGCGCGCCCTCCCAGCCCAAGAAAAAACCGCCCATATTACGGGCGGTAAAAATGTCGGACGTCCGACTTAAAGAGCACAGTGGTTAAAAATCAAAGCTCGATTGTCCTTTGGGAATGGACAGAATCAGCGGCCTGCCTTCATCCCGTATGGGGTGATTGATAGGCTCCGACTGCGGCTCATCTTGCACGGTGGGACGGTCGCCTGTGTCGTCGGTTTGACCTTCCGCCCTCCCCCATTCACGTTCAAGCCGGTGGTGCCAAAAGCCCAAATAGTGGGCTGGCGTGTACCAAACTTCACGGGCTTCCATGGCCAGGGTGTTGCCGACAATGACCACGCCGGGAATATGCCACAGCGCCATTTGTAGATAGCACATGAGGGCTGCCGTGCGGTCGATGTCTTGTGCCTGCACCCATAGCCGCTGCGCTGGATTGTGGCCATGCGACAGCATGACATTCACAACGGCCAGCACCATACCGCCTGCACCGCAGGCGGGTTCGCACACGGTGATAAACGGTTTGTCCAAGGTCTTGAGTTCGTCGCCGTAGGTGACGCGGGCCATTAGCTCTGAGACTTCATGCGGCGTAAAAAATTGGCCTGTTAAAGCAGTGAAGTACATACAAAGCCTCTTCAAACTTCGCCACGTACATCACTCGAAACCACCCATCATCTAGATTGATTCGAATTTCTTTTGTACCGGGTCCCACAACATCAAAAGGCCTCCAGTCATCAGGATCAAGCCCTTTTTGGACCTGATTGAGCTGATGACCTGCTTCCTTTCGTGCGTTCAAACTAAACGTTTTTTCATCCGTTAAGTCTTTGTACGAAGACCCGCACCAACCGATTGGTTTGTCTATGGGCTTGTCGTTAGGTTTATCAACCATTTAGGGTTCCAATTGTATCAAATTTTATACAAAACGCGATGCTTACGGTCTCCCGCTTCCAAGCATTTGGAACTCCAAGTGAGAATGCGGAGCAGTTCCCGTGTTAAGCCCTTCGCGGGTTTTCTCTGCGCGACGAGCGGGAGTGATGTCTGTGTCATTGGATGTGTTTCCTTGGTGTAAATCGCCCAAAGGAAAACACGTCGCCCTGCAGGCGGTGTTCGCCCAGGGCAGTGCAATGAATGGAGCCTGTCGAGGTTCCGAGGTATTGGTTCGCGAAACGCCATGGCGCCGACGAACACAGTGGCCAAGCGGCCAAAGTGCAAAAAGTCTACTGGGGCTTTGGGTGTTTGGCAAGGCCCAAGGGGCGGCCTGCGCGCACCAGCAACGACCTTGCATGGAGCGCTCGTGTCTGGTTGCCGACCGCTAGGGTAAACGATATCATGGTGCTAGTTTGAGCGTTCGCTCAGCTTGCTGTGCCAGACATTGCCTAAAGATTGTCAGGTGAAAACCTGCTCAAACTGCGGAAGCAGAAAACTGCCCAGAGGGTTCGCCCTCAGGGCGAATCCTCTTATTTATTTGGAGGATAGGAATGGAAAACGTGGATAGTCTTGTACTTGAGCATCTGAGGCATATTCGGTCAAAAGTTGATCAAATTTCCGATGATGTTAATGATTTGAAATCCCGTATGTCGAACTTTGAAAGTTCGGTGATATCTGAGCGCCGCGATATCCTGAATGCTGAAGGGGTTGACTCGCACCTGCGGGCTAGCTCCCGCAGTAAGCACCCTAGCGCAGCCGCAAAGAATCCAGACTTCTGAGCCCGGCCCGCCCGACCGCCTCGACGGGTCCGTGCTGATCAATCCAACGGCGGATGACGGTGTTGCGAACCACCGCTGCACCTTTGGCCACGTAGTGCTCAGCCTGTAGCTTATCCAGCGCCCGCAGGCGCGTGAGCGCCTGGCTTACCGAGTGATAGACGCTGCCCGCCACCATGGCCGGCAACTCTGCCCGACCCTCCCGCGCACGTCGGGCCACAAAAAGCGGGCCGTCCCGGTCATGCCGGGCCATGAACTCCGCGCGCTCGGAAAGCGGAACTCGGAAGGCGCATCGCTCGGTAAGCAAGCGCTGTCTCCATTGGAGCCAATCGTGCAGCAGGGGCGCGTAGTCGGCGCGGATGTCGAGGCTGCGGCCGACGTTCACGCTGGTTTCCATCACGTCCAATCGGAACGCGCCTTCCTCAACCGCCGGGAACAAGCACCGCTGTCTTTTCGGAGTGGGCGACGCCCTGCCCTGCCCAGTTTCGACCAGATCAACACCGCGCAGCGCAATCAGTTCCGCCACCGTGATGCCGGTCTCCACCAGCACCGCGAGCAAAGCCCGGTCCCGGACATGCCACCAGTTCGCCTCGGTGTGCGCGGGGAACAGCTTTGCGATGCGGGCCGGATCGGCCAGCTGCGTGAAGACAAACGGCTCCAGTACCTGGGACTGCCGATCGGCCGCACCAATGCTTGGCCTCTCATCTTGCTCCACGTCCAAGGTCGGGTTGTGGCTGAGCAGGCCCGCCCGACTGGCATACGCATACACGCCAAACAACAGTCGCCAGTAGCGTTGCCGGGTGTAGGCCGACATCCGGGTCGGGTGAATGGCGCGGCGGCGACCTGTGCCCTTGCCTGGTGCCGGATCGTCCAAGAATTTCCGCAGATCTGGGGCCCGGATGGTGCTCCATGACAGAACGTGGTCGCTGCACCAACCCAGGTAGGCCATCCAAAGGTATTTGTAGTCAGCAGCGGATTGGACGGAGAGTTCGTCCTGCCGAATCTGCTGCTGTGCCCAACCGTCAAACGCAACTTCGCCTGGTGGACCTATGGGTTCTTTGGGGGTTAAGACTGTGCTGGTGCCGTGCATCGGGTCTCCTTTGCTAGCTTATGAGTTTTGGTGGGTCTGGATCAGACCAAGATGGTGGTGAGTGCTTTGCGCCAGCGGGCGCCCATCCGGTGGGTGACGCTGGCTGGCGCGGCCATGGCATCGTGCAATACCAATGTCGATGCAACCATCGCCCTGAAAATCTGCAATCCTGGCGGGTCCAGCGGAATACGGGTGTAGACCCGCAGGCCCTCGACTCGCACCTCGGTAGGAATGAAGATCAAACTTAGCAGTGTGGCGATATCGTCGGGCTGCGGGTCAAGAAAGTGCATCCAGTACGGCCACTGCGCGTTCACCTTCTGAAAAAACTCGGCGATCGACCGGACCTGGCCAAGCTCCTGTTTCTCTTGCTGGTAGCCCACGAAGGAGAGCTTGAGCCGGCTGGTCTGCTGCGCGCACGCCAGCGGCGTGTCGGTCAAATCCATCAGCCGCTGCACCACGGGGCCGACGCGCCCGCCCAGCACCTCCTTGCGCGTGATTGTGAAGTGCCTCGGTTGCAGCGTAGTTCTGAGCAACAAGTCGGGTATTGCAGCGTCCACCCAAGGACTGGGCCCGGACGGAGGCAGAGGTCCGATGCGGGACAAAAAAGCCTGCTCCAGCCATAGCCCCAGATTCTTGCTGTCTTCGCTGTCCGTTGAACTCATAGCGGCAGTTCTCCCTTAAAGAAATGAAGATTTTTAATCTAAACCCAAGGATCAAAACAGCAACCCCCCTTCTCTTGATAAACCTGACCTCATTCGATCCAATTTCGCCCCGCCGTATGCGCGGGTGCACGCGTGTGAGGGGTGCGTGAAGTGGGGGGCAGGTTGAGCAAGGTGGGGGTTTAGGGGTGAAGCGGTGCAGCTTATTGAAGTGGGGCGTCAGAGCCGATGGGTGTAGATTCAATATTTGATTTGGTTGCCAAGGTTGGAAGGTTTTTGCTAAACTCATAACACTCGCTGAGCAGGTGTGGCCTCTTATACGGGGTCGGCCTGACCTGGGTATGCGGATCGTGTGTCCGCCTTCAATCACGCATCTTTGCTAGCCTTTTTTCAGGGCTTAGTTTCTGTGCGTTTCTCGCTGCGGCAGTCTCCGGCAATCACTCCTTTATGCATTGCTGCGCAATTGCGCGACCGCATCGCCACGTCTGTGGCCACCCTCCCCCACCGATTTCTGGCCCCGCCTCGGGGCGATTGCCAAAGCCTATGCGGCGTGTCTCTGCATGGGCTTTGGCAATTGCGTTTTTCTTGGAGAGCTCTTATGCGAATCACTCACTCACCTTCAAGCCTTGCTTCCCACACCGGGCCAGTGCTCTTTAGCGGTCAGAGCCATGCCACCGCGCTTACGGGTATCGCTGCGAATGCTGCCGCAGCGGGGTTACCTGCGACTGTCTTTTCAGGTGCCAAGCAAAACTTGGTCAAGCAGGTGCAGCACGCCCTGGCCACGAAGGCCCAGGGCATACCTGCGGAGTTTGCTGATGCGTGGGAGTGGGCAGCGCATTGGACGCAACATCATGGAGTGACGCTACCCCCTGACACCAACGAACTGCGTAGCCTGCGCAATTTCTTTTGCTACCAAATGAGCATGTTTAAAAAGAACAAGTTGAGCGCAAAGTCGGCTGCGAAATTTGCAAAGCACGGGATTGACTTGGCGCGCTACAAGGCGCCGGCAACTGGGTCTGGCAAACGGCTTGACGATGAGGCCTGTCTGCAGCACTTGAAAGCGCATTACGCGGAACACGGCACCTACGATTTGCACGGGGGTTGCACTGCCTTGCTGTTGACCTGGCAAATTCGGCTGTTGAAAACGTATTGCGCGAGCGGGCAATCCGCGCGGATGCGCGCAATTGCCGCTGCCCTACCAGGCTTCAGTTTTGGGAGCTGGCTCAAACCTGGTGAGGCACCTATCCCCAGCTCGGAGTACGGCTGGTGGGCAATGGCCCGCGAATTCAGGGTCGCGGCAAAAACCAAGCCGGCATTCAGGGGGAAGGTCGATCCGGCCATGAGCGTCAAGCTGAGGACTTGGGCATCTGAGCAGTTGGCACTTCAGAAACAGGGCTTGCTCAGCGCTCGCCAGGCTGGGGAACTGCGGTCTTTGCAAATCACCGCCCGCCCGTCGTACCGGCGAAGCCAGGCAAAGGCGGCCCTGCTCGCTAGTGCACGGGCTCAAAACAGCCTCGACGACCTGGAGTTGCGCGGCAAATGCCAGCGTGATGTGACGACCTTTCTTGGGGCTGCCCTGCTGGTCACCATGATGCGACATGGTGCCGCAAGCACCAACATTTACCGAAAGCTGTGCGTCTATCCGGCCCAATATGCACGTATGGCTGCGGCAATGGAGCCGTTCATTGAGCGTCTCGACGCCATGGCCACCAAATCCAACCTTACCCGGGTACGAGCCATTTACAGGGAAGATCCTGATCTGTGCGAGTCCATGTTCAAGGTGGGCAAGTTACCAGTGAACGCCTACGCAGAACAAACTGCCGATCAAGGAGCACGCATCGCGCTACTCGCCCAAGGCATTTTGGAAGTTCGGGACACCATGCGCCGTATGAATGTTCGCCAGGACCTAAGAGCCCAAGCATTCTAGGATTTTGGGTAGTCCAGTTGTCCCCGCTGGAGTTATGGCGTGGTCTTGGATGCAACGGTTTTCCTTAGAGCTTCGTAGACCTTGTCACCTATGACAGCGTGGGCATGTGCGGATGGATGAAAGGCTCCTTGGATTGGAAGGAATTTAGAACCCTCGAACATCCCCATCGCCACATCATCGGGAGTTCGGAACCACCTTGCCGTATCGTTGTAGTGCCGATAGTCAGAAGGCTTAAATTCGTAATCCCATTTCCCCTCAGTCAATCGGGGCATAGCGAATTCCTTCTTCCTATCGGTTCTGAAGGCGCACAGACCATGGTCAGCCATCTCTGCAACATGTTCATCCACGATTTGCCAGCCACGCCCGCCGACATTCTGCGTAATACCGTTCACTTTGATGGCGTTAATCAATGGAATTACAACCTTCAATTCGGCTTCATAGGACTCACCATAGGTAAGGTTGGTCCGTCCTTGACGGTAATCCAACACGTCCATTCCGTCATAATGCGATTCAGCACATAACTGCTGATCGGCATCTCGAAGCGGATTCGGATACTGTATTTGGAACACCCGCTCTGGTGGAATCCCTAGCGCATTTAGACCCATGCTGAGGTGGTTGTAGCGCACATGCAGGTTGTCATATGTAAACGCATTGCCATCTATTCGACGCTTGGCATCCCATACCTTTTTGACGTTGCCCTTGCGCAACGGCTTGTAAATCGGATTGAGTATCCCAAACTTCTTAAACCCGGTCGCCATCACCGCATCCGCCAATATTGGAGCAAAGAAGACGTCATTGCCACCGAACGTAAACAGCGCTGCGTCGATAGGGTATTTCTGGTCTGAGGCAACGCACCCTGCTACCTTCGCACCAAGTTTTCCCGTCCGATTCCCATTGCCTTTACCGAGGCGCTCTACGGTGTCAAAAGGCTTGCCACTCCCCTCCTTCTTTTTGCAAATCGCGGTTCGTGCAGCCATAAATTGTGACTTCTGTAAGGGACCCGATCGCAACTGTGGCGAGTAAAATCCGTCAGTAATTTCAGCGCCAGAGCACGCCCATGAGGCGATCCTGACCACCAAGTGAGGATCTTCGGATGCTAGACGAGCAGCAGCTAAAACGGGCCATGAAAAAAGCGAACGATGGCATCTGCTGTCGAGCCAAGCAGCTGGGCGTTGCGGGGCCTTGAGCCAGCTGATACCGTCATGATATTGAGTCTCGCTTAGGGCAAGTAATGGGTCTTCGTGACGTGCAGGAACATCTGGATTCGACTCGCCCGAACTAAAGGAATCGCCAAACGCAACCAGTAGTATGTCTCGAATTTGGACATTGGTGGACGCTCGGAAATCCCCGTTCAACTGCTCCACGCTGAGGAGGTAAGGAATGTTGGGGGAAGGTATCTTCAACATAAGCTTGCTACCGCAGATGACTATCTTTTCCTCAAAGTCAGTCCTGAACTTGCAAAGTCCGCTGGGTGGGGCTGCTAGTTCAACAAGAATTTCATAGTTACCTTTCTGGAAGAGCTTCTCATCGTAGCTTTCGGTGCAAGGATTCCAGAGAGTTGGAAATTCAGTTGACGCAATGTCTTTTTTGCAGCCCTTGCCTTCTCCCTGGTGGTAGGCCTTCACAAAATTTTGCAATAGATAGCTATCGCGAGAGAGCACTTCAAGGGACCACTGTTGCAGGCTTTGTCCTTGGGTGATTTGGAGCCTATTTCTTAGTGCGTCCTCAGAACGAAACAGCGGAAAGCGATGTTTAACCTCCCAACGTATGACTTGCTCCTGCAGTCCTTGCAATTGCGATGTTTGCGCTTGAACCACTGCGGAAAGCAACAAGAAAACGGAGGCGGTCGTCCTCAATACGATCGGAAAACTCAACATGCAATTACTCCCATTCTCAATTTTTGAGCCGCCTCTGTGCGTCGAAAAGGGTCGGTGACGCAGCTCACTACTAAAGTTGTTCCTCGTCAACAGGCGCTGAGGCATTTTTGAGCATGGTCGTTGGCTTCGAAGATATCGGAGTGTGATTTCCGTGTCCCCTAACTCTTCTCAAATAAGTGGAGTGACGATGACGAAGAGCCGTGCACCTGCGGAGCGCGACCAACCATGATTTGATCCAAAGGTAGCTGTCTAGGCTTGCCTCAGCTTTGGTAATCTAAGAACGCCTGTTGATCACTAATTTTATGGCAACAATTGTACCATGCTAAAATGTAATCAATTAGACTTGTTGCTTAAATAAGCTTACATATAAGCTGGGAATTTACCATTTTTTATTGGATTACAATATGCTTTGGCTATATTTTTTAAGCATCAATCAATTAACCAAAAAACATTCAATCCAAGCAGTTGCTCTTGAGGACAAAGTCATTGGAGATATCCATAGACTCTATGAGCTTATAGATTCGAAGTCATCGTCCTTACTCACCCACGTATCGCTGATGGTCACTGTCTGCACATTCTTTGTCGACGACTCAGAGAAGAATCCGGTGGTAAAAAGCTTGCTTCTTGTGGAGGCTTTTGGCTATTTGACCGTCGCCTTAATCCTTCTGTTTTGTCTTGGTCTATCCATGTATAAAGCTCCATCAAAGCTCGATGACATGCGCATCTATTATGTTCGTTCCTGCCGATTTAGGGCCGCAGGGTATTCAGTCGCACTTTTTATAACGAAAATTCTTACCGTGATGATTCTCTTCACTATTGCTTTGAAATTGTGTATCTAAACTTGAAAACAATGAGTAGTAATGAATTTGAGCTTTTTCGTGTCTCTCAGCCTGTCCGCTCGTCGAACGTAACGATTACCGCGTTCATCACAATACGGCACCTTCGCGATTGAAGGTACGTGTTCAGTTACTGTATTCCCAGACTGTGCAGGCCATCAGTGCCAGATACTGCACTTGGCGGCGTCAGTTCAAATAGGCCAACTCGCGCTTGCGTGTTTCGAATGGCTCGCGGCTCTTGCCGAGCTGGGTTGCGGTCAAGGCCAGCGCACTGCTTATCGCGCCGGTCAGGTCTACAACCAGGACAAAACAGTGTGCCGGCTAGCCCGCGAGAGCTCCGATTAGCCATGCCCGCAGATATTCACTTGGTGGCGAGTATTTGCATTAACTCCACCAGCCCAATCGCCTGCGTCCCATAGCGCATCGGAAAACGTTCGGCACCAGGATAGACCACAAAGCGCTGCCGGATGTTCAAGTCGGCGCAAGCGATGTCAAAACCTTTGCTCAGCGTTGGAGCCGTGGATCGCTTGATTTCAATGGCCGTCCAGGGTTGCCCCCCTCGTTCGATGAGCAGGTCTATCTCGGCACCCGCATGGGTTCGGTAGCTGTAGGGTATGCAACTGGGACCAGCGGCAGCTATTAGGTTATCAATGCAAAACCCCTCGTAGCTCAGTCCACATACCGGGTGTCCCGCAAGATCATGCAAACTACCCAGATTCAGCAAAGCGTGCACCAGCCCACTGTCACGCACATAGACCTTGGGTGCTTTGACCAGACGCTTGCCGACGTTTCCGCTCCACGGGCGCAAACGGCGCACGAGTTGCAGGTCAACCAGCACGTCGATGTAGCGCTCAACTGCGGGGCTGCTCACGCCCAGACTACTGGCCAAGAGGCTTTGCTGTAGCTCCGCGCCCTGTTGATGGGCCAACATCGTCCACAGGCGTCCGACGGTTTCTGCAGGCAGTCTGGGGGCAAACATAGGTACGTCGCGCTGCAAATAGC
>JARXAU010000109.1 GCA_029865675.1 Rhodoferax sp. | reverse complement strand
GGGCGACACCACGCACGATTTGCAAATGGCCCTCAACGCCGGGTGCGCCGCAGTGGGCGTGAGCTACGGCGCCCATCCGCACGCCTCGCTCTTGGCGCTCGAACCAATTTTTGTGGCGAACTCTGCCGACGAGTTGCGTCTATGGATGTTGGAGCACGCATGAGGCGCTTCCTTGAGCAAAATCGCGACTGCCGGGCAACTTGGTTGCGCCCGCTGGCATACTGACCCTTGGTAACGACTCTTCGCCTATTTCCTATATGAACGAATCCGAAAAACCCACAGACCCCACTGCAGCTGCCCAGGCCCCAGTAGACGCTCCAGCAATGGCCCCGTTGGCTGCGAATGCAGCTGCGAGTAGCCCGAGTTGGGAGCGATCTGCGATTGAGCAATGGGTCAACGCCACGCTGTCCGAGCAGCGCATTGCGCGGCGCTGGAAGTACGGCTTGCGCACCGCTTGGCTGGTGTTTTTGGTAGTACTGGCGTGGGTTGGATTGGACCAAGGTGGCATGCGAAACGCAGATGTCACTCGCCCGCACACTGCTGTGGTGGAGATCAAAGGCGAAATCGCTTCCAGCTCGGAGACCAACGCCGAACTGATCCTTTCATCAATGCGCAGTGCGTTTGAGGACGAGGGTGCCCTGGCAGTGGTGTTGTTGATCAATTCGCCGGGAGGCAGCCCGGTGCAGGCGGGCATCGTCAATGACGAAATCCGCCGCCTCAAGGCGCTGCACAAAAAGCCGGTGTACGTTGTCGTGGAAGAAACCTGCGCTTCGGCGGCTTACTACATAGCGGCCGCCGGGGACCAGATTTTTGTCGATAAGGCGAGCGTTGTGGGCAGTATTGGCGTGCTGATGGACGGCTTTGGCTTCACGGGACTGATGGACAAGCTTGGCGTCGAGCGCCGCTTGATGACAGCGGGACAAAACAAAGGGTTTCTTGACCCCTTTAGCCCGCAGACGGAAAAGCAGCGCGAGTTTGCGCAGGCCATGCTCAACGAAATCCATCAGCAGTTCATACAAGCGGTCAAGGTAGGTCGTGGCGACCGACTCCGTGAAACGCCAGAGACCTTCAGTGGGCTTTTTTGGACCGGTGAGCAGGCCGTAAAGATGGGCCTAGCCGATCAGCTCGGCAATCTAGACTTCGTGGCCCGCGAAATCGTAAAGGCACCTGAAATCATCGACTACACCCGCCGCGACAATGTGGCAGAGCGTTTGGTGAAACGTTTTGGTGCGTCCATGGGTGAATCCTTGGCTCTGGCCTTGCGCACCGCGCCGGCCTTGCGCTAAGGCCCGATGGAAAAAACCGTGGGCGTAGCATTGTTCAGCGTCCAGCCGCGCAGTTTCCAAGTTCTGACGTCGGCACTGAAATTCTCGGGGCTGGGCAGTGTGAGTCCACTGGCGGTTGCCAGCCGGGTACTGGGCTGCAGGGTTTGCAGCAAAGCGGACAGCAGATTCTGATTCCGGTAGGGCGTTTCAATAAACAGCTGGGTTTGTTGCGTCCTTAACGCGAGGGACTCCAACGACTTAATGCGCTGAATGCGCTCCGTGGGATCGGTCGGCACATAGCCCACAAACGCAAAGTTTTGCCCATTTAAGCCGCTGGCAGCCAGAGCCAGCATCAGGGATACCGGTCCAACCAGAGGGAGCACTTGCACGCCTAGGTGGTGAGCAGCGCGCACCACCGACGAACCTGGATCTGCCACGGCAGGCATGCCCGCTTCGCTGACCAAGCCCACATCCCGGCCCTGCAGAGCTGCACCGAGCAGGGGACGGGCGTCAAAGCCGGCTTGGTGATCGCCTTTTTTGTGCACTTCCCGCGGCAGCTCTTGCAGTGTTTGCGCCTGAATCTGCGTACGCAAGGGCACGATTTCACCCACGCGCTTGAGATAGGCCCGCGTCGACTTGGCGTTTTCACATACCCAATGCTGCAACGAAGCCGCGATTTGCAGTGTTTGCAGGGGCATTGAATCCTCTAAGGAACCCTGCTGGGCGCAGCCGAAGTCCAGCGGCGCCGGCACCAAATACAGTCGCCCCAGGGGCGCACTCACTTGGCCCCCAACAACGGTAGGCCGGCGGCCCGGAGCATTCCGCTCAGGCGAATCAGCGGCAGACCGACCAGGGAAGTCGGGTCGTCATTTGCAATACTTTCCAACAAGGCAATGCCCAAGCCTTCGCTCTTGCAACTGCCGGCGCAGTCGTAAGGTCGCTCGACCCGCAGGTAGAAGTCGATCTCTTGGTCAGTCAGGTCGCGGTACTGCACTTTGACGGGAGCGAGTGTTTCGCTGCAAAACCCGCTGCTATAGCACACGACGGCGGTTGCAGTTTGAAAAATCACTGTCTGTCCGCGCATGCGACGCAGTTGCTCTGTGGCACGCGCATGGTCGCCAGGTTTGCCCAAGGGGGTGCCATGGAGATCGGCGACTTGGTCGCAGCCGATCACCACGCAGTCCGGAAACTGCGCTGCCACAGCCCGCGCCTTGGCCAGTGCCAGACGCCTGGCGAGAGCCGCAGGTGCCTCGCCCTGTTGCGGCGTCTCATCCACGCCGGGCGATTGGACAGTGAAGGGCAGCCCCAGGCGTTCGAGCAGCTGGCGGCGATAGACCGACGTCGATCCTAAGATAAGTGGGCGGGGAAAGTTGGTTTGCATGTTGCGATTCTCTTACACTGAATCGATGAGTACGAAACCCAATTTACGCAAGCTTGCCGTTCTCGCCTTTGGCAAGTCCGAGGCTGAGCTAGAAGGCGCGGAGCCGCTAGACCAGTTCGAACGCCTTAGTAGCCTGCAGCAACAAGATGCGGCGCCCGCTGTCGTTCAGTTTCAAGCGCGAGGAACGATGCGTCCTAGCAGCACTGGAGAATCCGACCCTTGGTTGCATTTGGCGGCCCAAACGCGCCTAAAGCTCGTATGCCAGCGCTGCCTCGCACCGATGGAAGAGCGGGTTTCGTTCGAGCGCGATTTCCGCTTCGTTGAGTCTGAAGCGCGGGCCGAGCGGGAGGACGAGGACTCTGAAGAAGATGTACTCGCGCTGAGCAATGACTTTGATTTACTCACCTTGGTGGAAGACGAATTGTTGATGGCCCTGCCAACCTCTCCCATGCACGCAGTTTGCCCAACAGAGCTTATGCTGCGTGTCGCGGATCCCGATTTTCTGGAGGCCAATTCCAAACCGAACCCATTTGCGGTCTTGGCTTCACTCAAGGCCAAGCCTTAGGTCTCGCATTCTTCTGGGCGCCAAGCAGAGGTAGATGTCCAGGCAAGCACGGACCGTGGGCTATAATGGTGGGCTTCGCACAGTTGAACGTAGCTGTGTAATTCACCCTAAATACCGTGCTGCGGCTTGCGCAGTGCTTTTGATCAGGAGCCCCACATGGCAGTTCAGCAAAACAAGAAATCTCCTTCAAAACGCGGGATGCACCGCTCGCACAATGCGCTGGTTGTGCCAGGCATTGCAGTTGAACCCACCACGGGCGAGATCCATTTGCGGCATCACATCAGCCCGACCGGTTTTTACCGGGGTCGCAAGGTGTTGAAGACCAAGGCCGAAGCCTGATCCTGACGCAGGCTATGGGCCCGAAGCTGCATTTTTTGTAGCGTCGGGCCTTTCGCTTTTTGATCGCTTGCTTTTCTTTGTCTTTCTGTTGTGAGCCACGACGGCACGATCACGATCGCGGTTGACTGCATGGGTGGCGACCATGGGCCACTGGTTACGTTGCCAGCGTGCCGTCAGTTTTTGCGAGACCACCCACGCGCCACACTCTTATTGGTCGGATTGCCGGAGTCCTTGAAGGGCTTCGTTCACCCCAGGGTGACGACTATCGCGGCTTCCGAAGTGGTCAGCATGGGCGACCCGCTAGAGGTGGCCCTTCGTAAGAAAAAAGACTCGTCGATGCGGGTTGCGCTGCAGCAAGTCAAAGAAGGTCACGCACAGGTCGCTGTATCGGCAGGCAACACGGCCGCTTTAATGGCGATTTCGCGCTATCTGCTCAAAACACTGGATGGAATCGAACGTCCCGCACTCTCTGGTCAGATACCGAATGCACTCGGCGGCGCCACGACGGTTCTGGACTTGGGAGCCAATGTTGATTGCACGGCGCTCCAGTTATTGCAATTCGCTTTGATGGGCTCGGCTTTGGTTTCCGTTATGCAAGATAAACCAGCGCCTTTGGTGGGGTTGCTCAACATTGGCACCGAGTTGATCAAGGGCAACGAAACGATCAAACAAGCAGGCGATTTGATGCGCGCTGCGGCCCAAACCCATGATTTGAATTTTTTCGGCAACGTGGAGGGTAACGACATTTTCGAGGGAGTGGTGGACTTGGTGGTCTGCGATGGGTTCGTCGGAAACGTTGCGCTCAAAACAGGTGAAGGATTGGCCAGCATGATTGGCGGTTTTCTGAAGGCAGAGTTTTCAAAAAATGTCTTTACCAAGATGGCGGCGCTCATTGCCTCCTCTGTGCTGTCTGCGCTGAAGAGTCGAATAGACCCCGGGCGTCATAACGGCGCAGCATTGCTTGGCTTGCGCGGTTTGGTTTTTAAAAGCCACGGCTCAGCGGATGCGTGGGCTTTTGGGAACGCACTCACCCGGGCGTATGATGCTGTGGATAACCAATTGCTTGACCGCCTTCAGGCTCGACTCGTACACGCCGCACCCTTGATTGCTGCTGCCAGCAAAGAACCTGAAAACGCAGCCCCTGCCAACCTATGAGTAGATCCTCGCGCATCACCGGTACGGGAAGCTATCTTCCTCCCCGCAGACTTAGCAACGCCGATCTCGTCGCACAGCTGGCAGCCAGAGGTATTGAGACCTCAGACGAGTGGATCGTTGAGCGCAGCGGAATCAGCGCACGCCATTTCGCTGCTGAGGGTGTTTTTTGTAGCGATTTGGCCTTGGAAGCTTGCAAATTGGCATTGCAGGCCGCCGATCGCCAAGCCCAAGATGTTGACCTCATCATCGTGGCTACTTCCACCCCCGACATGGTTTTTCCGTCTACTGCTTGCATCTTGCAGGCCAAGCTCGGTGCGCCAGGTGGAGCGGCCTTTGACGTACAGGCTGTTTGTAGCGGCTTTGTCTACGCACTCACGGTGGCAGATGCGCTGATCAAATCTGGTACCGCGCGTTGTGCTTTGGTTGTGGGCGCAGAAATTTTCTCTCGCATCTTAGACTTTGAGGACCGCAGTACTTGTGTGCTTTTCGGAGACGGTGCGGGCGCCCTTGTGCTGGAGGCGTCCGAGACACCTGGAATCCTTTCGAGCGACTTGCATGCGGATGGCAGGCATGTTGACCTTTTGTGCGTGCCGGGCCACGTCAGCGGCGGACAGGTGTCTGGAACGCCCTTGCTTCAAATGGCAGGGCAATCGGTTTTCAAGTTGGCGGTGGGTGTGCTTGAGAGTGCTGCGCGCGCAGTGCTTGAAAAAGCAGGTAAGACAGAAGCCGATATTGACTGGTTGATACCGCATCAGGCCAATATCCGCATCATGCAAAGTACCGCGAAAAAGCTGAAGCTTTCTATGGACAAGGTCATCGTTACTGTGGGCGAACACGGCAATACCTCAGCGGCGTCAATTCCTTTGGCTTTGGACTACGGAGTGCGCAGTGGCCGAGTGCAGCCTGGCCAAACGCTCTTGTTGGAGGGTGTGGGCGGTGGGTTTACCTGGGGCGCAGTCCTGCTGAATTACTAGCATGAAACCATTTGCATTTGTTTTTCCTGGACAAGGGTCACAGTCAGTAGGCATGCTTGACGCCTGGGGCGACCATCCTGTCGTCATTCAAACCCTCCTTGAGGGCTCGGACGCGCTTGGCGAAAACCTCACCAAACTCATCCACGAGGGCCCCAAAGAGGCTTTGGGTCTCACCACCAACACCCAGCCGGTAATGCTGGTGGCCGGGGTGGCCGCTTACCGTGTCTGGGTGGCTGAAGGGGGCGTCGCGCCCATGGCGGTAGCTGGCCACTCTTTGGGTGAGTACAGTGCGCTTGTGGCGGCTGGCGTTTTGACCCTCGCGCAAGCGACACCTTTGGTTCGTCTTCGGGCCCAGGCGATGCAAGAATCGGTTCCGGTTGGTGTAGGCGCAATGGCGGCCATTCTGGGAATGTCAGCCAGTCGTGTCATCGCGCTGTGTGCTGCGGTTACGCAAGAGTTTGGGCC
>JARXAU010000089.1 GCA_029865675.1 Rhodoferax sp. | reverse complement strand
ACTTGGTAGAGGCTGCTAACTTTAACGATCCATCGCAAACTGAGATTTCCGGCAGCAAAGCGGCTGTAGAGCGGGCATGCGAGGTGCTCAAGGCCAATGGTGCCAAGCGCGCTCTTATGTTGCCGGTGTCGGCGCCGTTTCATTCATCGCTTATGTTCCGTGCGGCGCAAAAGTTGCATCAAGCCTTGGCACAAATCGATTTTGCTAAACCCCAAATTGCTGTGATTAACAATATTGATGTCGCGGTGGAGTCTGACGCTGTGCGCATCCGCGATGCGCTGTACCGGCAGGCTTTTGGACCGGTGCGTTGGGTTGAGACGGTCCACGCGATCAAGTCGCGGGGCATTTCGCACTTAGTGGAGTGCGGTCCGGGCAAAGTGCTCGCCAGCATGGTCAAGCGCATCGACCCGGAACTGACGGGTACCGGTTTGTATGACCCCGCTTCGCTAGCAGAAACGCAGGGAGTATTGGCATGACAAACACTGGGTTTGCTGGCCACATTGCGCTGGTCACTGGCGCTTCGCGCGGCATTGGTGCCGCGATAGCGCGGGAGTTAGCGCGCAAAGGCTTGCGTGTTGTGGGTACAGCTACGACTGAGATCGGAGCCGCATCCATCGCTCACGCACTGGCAGAGTTTCCGGGCTGCGCAGGTCGGGCGCTAGACGTGACCGATGGGCCCGCTGCAGACGCTTTGATCGACGCGGTTGTGAAAGAGTGGGGCGGAATTCAGGTGCTCGTGAACAATGCCGGCATCACCCGCGACAACCTGGCCATGCGCATGAAAGACGGCGACTGGGATGCGGTGATTGACGCCAACCTCAAAGGGGTCTTTCGCATGAGCCGAGCCGTTATGCGGACGATGATGAAACAGCGCTATGGGCGCATCATCAACATTACCTCGGTGGTTGGCGCGTCTGGCAATGCCGGGCAAGCCAATTACGCCGCCGCGAAGGCCGGTGTTGCGGGCATGACCCGCGCTTTGGCGCGAGAGCTCGGCTCCCGACAAATCACGGTCAACTGTGTCGCGCCTGGTTTCATCGAAACGGACATGACCGCGACCCTTACCCAAGAGCAACAATCGGTCCTCAAAGGCCAAATTCCACTTGGGCACTTGGGCCAACCGCAAGACATTGCCCATGCAGTGGCATATTTGGCATCGCCTGAAGCTTCGTATGTGACCGGTCAAGAGTTGCACGTGAACGGCGGCATGTACATGTAAAGTAGGCACCCAGTTTCAGTCGATGGGTCCGTTCGACCATCAGCGAAGATTCTGTGAATTTGCGCTGGTAAAATTACGGACTGTTTTACAACCCTCAGAGGGAACCCATGAGCGATATCGAAGTACGTGTCAAAAAAATCATCGCCGAGCAACTCGGTGTGGAAGAGTCACAAGTCACCAATGAAAAAGCTTTCGTGGCGGATCTCGGTGCAGATTCCCTTGATACGGTGGAGCTGGTAATGGCATTGGAAGACGAGTTTGGTATCGAAATCCCGGACGAGGATGCCGAGAAAATCACCACGGTTCAAAACGCGGTGGATTACGCTAGCACGCACAAAAAAGCCTGATCTACGCGCACCGCGAAAACGGTGCCAGAGTGAGACCGGTTTCCTGCGCGGCCGTGGGAGGAGCGCAGTTCTGCAAACCGAGTCTTCAGTGAGCGTTTGCTGTCGCGCAATGTTTTGATGAAGCAAAGTCCAATACAGGTCAATATGTCCCGTCGTCGTGTGGTGGTTACCGGTCTAGGCTGTATCAGTCCCGTGGGTAATACGGTTGAGCAGGCCTGGAGCAACCTGCTCGCAGGCAAATCCGGTATCGGTTTGATCACGAAGTTCGATGCCTCTGTGTTCTCTTGCAGGATCGCGGGCGAGGTAAAGAACTTCGACCTTGAGCGCTACATCAGTGCCAAGGATTCGCGTGGCATGGACACCTTCATCCACTATGGAATTGCTGCGGCTGTGCAGGCAGTGGAAGATGCCGGCCTTGCTACGGGAGACGGGCTTAGCGAAGAAGAGTCTGTCCGCGTTGGCTGTGTTATCGGCTCGGGTATTGGCGGATTGCCGATGATCGAAGCGACCAACATCGAGTACACAGCACGCGGCCCGCGCCGAATATCTCCGTTTTTCGTGCCGGCCTCCATCATCAATATGACCGCCGGCCATGTCTCGATGCGGTTTGGCTTCAAGGGCCCGAACATATCAATCGCCACCGCGTGCACAACGGGACTGCACTGCATCGGTCAGGCGGGCCGCATGATTGAGTATGGTGACGCAGACGTCGTGCTCGCCGGAGGTTCAGAAGCTACGGTTTCGCCACTTGGCGTCGGTGGTTTCGCAGCCATGCGCGCCTTGAGCACCCGCAATGACGATCCCACCACGGCGTCTCGGCCTTGGGACAAAGATCGGGATGGTTTTGTATTGGGTGAAGGTGGCGGAGTGATGGTGCTCGAGGAGTACGAGCACGCCAAGGCTCGGGGTGCGAGGATATACGCTGAATTGGCGGGGTTTGGTATGAGCGCTGACGCTGGACACATGACAGCGCCCAATATGGACGGTCCGCGGCGAGCCATGCTCACGGCCATGCATAACGCGGGAGTAAACACCGATCAGATTGATTACCTTAATGCACATGGCACCTCTACCCCATTGGGCGACGCTAATGAAACCAATGCAATCAAGGCTGCATTGGGCGACCATGCCAAGCGCGTCGTGGTGAATTCAACCAAGTCGATGACGGGCCACTTGCTTGGTGGCGCGGGAGGCATTGAGTCGGTGTTCACTGTCCTTGCCCTGCACCACCAGAAATGCCCGCCCACCATCAATATCTTTAACCAAGACCCCGAGTGCGACCTCGATTACTGCGCTAACGTCGCCCGTGATTTGTCGATCGAATACGCATTGAAGAATAACTTCGGCTTCGGTGGTACCAACGGCGCCCTGGTTTTCAAGCGCGTTTAGTGCTCGCTTTGAGCGGCCTCAACTTGATTTTTCCTAACTGATATGCACCGGCCACCGCCTATAGAGTGGAGCGTCGGGCGCAGTTCGGTCCAAGCCTTCGCAATCGCATTGGTGTCCTTCCTAAACGCCTTGGTACTGTTCGGTGTTTACGACCATATGGGGCTCTCTGTTTGGGGCGCTCTGGCGGGGTTAAGCACATTGCTTGCTGCAAGAGCACTATGGGATTGGTTTTCTGGTGCCACTGGACTGCTAGTTTGGACCGGCGAGCGGTGGTGTTGGTTGCAACGCAGCCCAAAGTTGAAACCGCAGCCTTGCGAATTCAATTGGATGATGGACTTTCAGTTTTTTGTGCTTGTGCGTTTGCGCAATAGCCATGGTTTGTGCTCGGCGCAGTGGTTTTGGTTAGAGTGCGGCGCGGGGAACCGAAACGCGTGGACCGCGTTACGGCGCGCTTTGGTCGACGGCGTGCGTTCCTCGCGGGCCATTCCGATGGCTCATTAAGCAACCCGAACCGGTTTGCAGATAATGGCGTTTAATGCGGCGCCATTGGCGAAGCGCCCGACGGATAGGTCCAGCTGTTTCACTGGTTCTCGGTGCAGTTCCGAGTCGCCCCTGATTTAACTTTAAGGTGTTTTGTATGGTTTTTGTTCCAAATTTCCTAGCAGTTCGCAGAGCTGGCTTCGCTTGGATCGTTTGTTGTGCTACTGCCGTTTTGGCGGTTTATCCGAACCAGAGTGCTGTGGCGCAAGTACGAGCCTTGCCCGACTTTACGGACCTTGTGGACCAAGTAGGTCCCTCTGTGGTGAATATTCGCACTCTGGAAAAAGTCACTCCCCGAACGGCCCCCGGGGGTCCCGGTGATGAGGATATGCTCGAATTTTTTCGCCGTTTTGGTATTCCGATGCCCAATGTGCCGCGCCAAGCGCCGCGTTCCAATCGTCCGGCTCCCGAGGAGGAGCAGCCCAAAGGCGTAGGCTCAGGCTTCATTTTTTCATCCGATGGCCTGATCATGACGAACGCCCACGTGGTGGAGGGGGCCGATGAGGTACTGGTCACCTTGACTGACAAACGTGAGTTCAAAGCAAAAATTTTGGGCTCGGATAAGCGCAGTGATGTGGCCTTAGTGAAGATTGAGGCTACGGGTCTGCCAGCGATCAAAGTGGGCGACGTCGGGCGCTTACGTGTGGGAGAGTGGGTAATGGCCATCGGGTCCCCGTTTGGCCTGGAAAACACCGTCACCGCTGGCATCGTGAGCGCTAAACAGCGTGACACGGGCGATTACCTTCCCTTCATTCAGACCGACGTGGCCATCAATCCCGGTAATTCTGGTGGGCCGCTGATCAATATGCGCGGCGAGGTGGTGGGTATCAATAGCCAAATTTACTCGCGTTCGGGCGGCTTCATGGGCATTTCGTTTGCCATCCCGATGGACGAGGCGGTTCGGGTGGTCGAGCAGTTGCGTACCCAAGGGCGAGTGAGCCGTGGGCGAATTGGCGTGCAAATTGGGCAGGTCAGCAAAGAAGTAGGCGAGTCGATGGGGCTGGGCAAAGCGCAGGGTGCCTTGGTAACCGGTGTTGAAGCGGGCGCTCCCGCCGAAAAAGCGGGTGTTGAGGCGGGCGACATTATTTTGAAGTTCGACGGCAAGCCGATTGAAAAATCAGGTGATTTGCCGCGTATCGTTGGGGCGATCAAGCCGGGCACTAAGTCGACTCTCACCGTGTTTCGGCGCGGCAGCATGAAAGAGCTGACGGTGATAGTCGCAGAAATTGAAGCTGACAAAGTTGCAGCAAAAGCCGAAGTACCAGAGACCAAGTCCAAAGGAGTGGCAGGACAGCTGTTTGGCCTCTCGGTGACCGACCTTACTGAGGCGCAGAAAAAAGAGCTGAAATTGAAGTCTGGCGTTCGCGTAGACGCCTCTACCGATGCGGCGGCTCGCGCCGGCTTGCGCGAGGGGGACATCATTTTGTCGGTCGGGAATGTGGAAGTTGGCAGCGCGCGCGACTTGGAAGCGGCATTAACCAAGCATGACAAGAAAAAGTCATTAAGCGTGCTCTTTCGGCGCGGCGACTGGACCCAGTTTGCAGTTATCAAGCCGCTTAACTGAGACTTGGGGCGTCCGCGCGCCCTAGTGCAGCCCGCGCCAGGGGCGGCTCGAGGGATGACCTTGGAGGCAAATTGAACCTATCGATGTTTTTGTTAAACTTGAAGCGATTAGTGGCGCGACGCGTTAAGACGGCGCAATAAGAATTAGTTACGTCATTTTTGATGTACAAAAACGGTCTAATGCTAGGGGCAACTGTTATGCCACTCGGCCATCCGGCAGCGAGTCAGTCTGTGTATAAGCGGTGGACAAGTAGTTTCCCGCATGCGAAAGCCTGATTCGTTGCGGTGTCGTCCTGGTACGGGGCGTTTTTTGCCTACAATGAAATCCCAGCTTTCGCAGTTGCCAAAGAATGTTGGTTCGGGGCGCGTTCGTTCAGATACGCGCCCTTTTTTTGGCCGGTCCATTTTTTTAGTTCAACAACTTGAAACGTTTGCTTGATGCAGCACATCAGAAATTTCTCCATCATTGCCCACATTGACCATGGCAAGTCGACATTGGCAGACCGGCTTATTCAGCGCTGTGGAGGCTTGGAGGCGCGGGACATGCAAGCCCAAGTGCTCGATTCGATGGACATTGAAAAAGAGCGCGGCATCACGATCAAGGCGCAGACCGCCGCGCTTCAATACAAGGCGGCAGATGGCCAGATGTACAACCTCAACCTGATTGACACACCCGGGCACGTGGACTTTTCATATGAAGTTAGCCGTTCTTTGTCGGCGTGCGAAGGCGCGCTTTTGGTGGTGGACGCCAGCCAGGGCGTGGAGGCGCAAACCGTGGCCAATTGCTACACCGCCCTGGACCTGGGTGTTGAAGTAGTACCGGTGCTCAACAAGATTGATCTGCCCAACGCTGATCTGGACAACGCGCGCAGCGAGATTGAGGACGTGATCGGTATCGACGCCACCGATGCCATTGCTTGTTCCGCCAAAACCGGCGTTGGCATTGACGATATCCTGGAAGCCATTGTGGCGAAAATCCCGGCGCCCAAAGGCAATCCTGAAGGCCCCTTGCGCGCCATGATCATCGACAGCTGGTTTGACGCCTACGTGGGCGTGGTGATGCTGGTGCGTGTGGTGGACGGTCGTTTGATGAAGGGCGAGCGCATCAAGATGATGGCCTCGGGTGCCATGTACAACGCCGACAGCCTGGGCGTGTTTACCCCGGCCAACCAGCCGCGTCAATCGCTGCAGGCTGGCGAGGTGGGTTACATCATTGCGGGCATTAAGGAACTACAGGCCGCCAAAGTGGGCGACACGGTCACCCTCATTAAGCCCGGAACCGGCGGCGCGGCTGCAACCGCCACCGAGGCCTTGCCTGGTTTCAAGGAAATTCAGCCCCAGGTGTTTGCCGGTCTTTATCCCACAGAGGCCAGCGAGTACGACTCCCTGCGCGACGCGCTGGAAAAGCTCAAGCTCAACGACGCGTCGCTGCACTACGAACCCGAGGTGTCGCAAGCCCTGGGTTTTGGCTTTCGCTGCGGCTTTTTGGGACTGCTGCACATGGAAATCGTGCAAGAACGCTTGGAGCGCGAGTTTGACCAAGACCTGATTACTACTGCACCGAGTGTGGTGTACGAGGTGATGAAGAACGACGGCGAAGTGCTGATGGTCGAGAACCCGTCCAAGATGCCCGACATTGGCAAGACCGCCGAAATCCGAGAGCCCATCGTGACCGTGCATCTGTATATGCCCCAAGAGTACGTGGGCGTGGTGATGACGCTGGCCAACCAGAAGCGCGGCATTCAGATGAACATGGCCTACAAGGGGCGCCAGGTGGTGCTGACCTACGAAATGCCCTTGGCTGAAATTGTGCTGGACTTCTTTGACAAGCTCAAAAGCGTGAGCCGGGGCTACGCGTCTATGGACTATGAGTTTAAGGAATACCGGGCGGCGGACGTGGTGAAAGTTGACATCTTGCTCAACTCAGAAAAGGTGGACGCGTTGTCCATCATGCTGCACCGCTCGCAGTCGCAGTACCGCGGTCGGGCGGTGGTGGGCAAGATGCGCGAAATCATCTCCCGCCAGATGTACGACGTGGCGATCCAGGCAGCCATTGGTTCCAACGTAATTGCGCGTGAGACAATCAAAGCCCTGCGCAAGAACGTGCTTGCCAAGTGCTACGGTGGCGATATCTCGCGCAAGAAAAAGCTTCTCGAAAAACAAAAAGCAGGTAAAAAACGCATGAAACAGATTGGCTCCGTGGAAGTGCCGCAAGAGGCGTTCTTGGCGATTTTGCAGGTGGAAGATTGATGCAAGCGATCACTTCTTTGGTATTGGGCGCCTTTGTGGCCTACGCGGGCTCTTGGTACTTGGGTTTTGTGGATGGCAATTTCGCCCTATTGCTTTTTATGGCCAGTGTGGTGACAGGTCTTTACTGGCTCGCCGAGCGGTACTACTTTTTGCCTGGGCGCGTGGCCGCCGCCGACCAATTGCAAAGCGCGGACGCCCAGCGCCGCGCAGACTTAGCCAAGCAAGGTATAAACCAAGTCGACAGCAATGTGGCCGAGGCGCGCGCACGCATCTTGGCCCAACCTTGGTGGTTGGACTGGACCGCGGGACTTTTCCCGGTCATTATTTCGGTATTTTTTCTTCGGTCCTTTATCGTGGAGCCCTTCAAGATTCCTTCGGGCTCGATGATTCCCACGCTGTTGGTAGGCGACCTGATTTTGGTGAACAAGTTCCACTACGGGCTACGCTTGCCAGTGCTCAACACCAAGATTACCGAGGGCAACAAGCCCCAGCGTGGTGATGTGATGGTGTTTCGCTACCCGCCCAAACCCAGCCTCGACTACATCAAGCGTGTGGTCGGCCTGCCAGGTGACACAGTGGCGTATATCAACAAGCGCTTGACCATCAACGGCCAGGTAATCGACACCCAGACTGTTCCCGAGTTTTTTGACGAAGACGCGATGCGTTACTTCAAGCAGTTTGAGGAAAAATTGGGAGACCGCCCCCACCGCGTGCTCAACGACGAGGACCGGCCCGCCTTTGTGCCGGGCAATGACCGTTTTCCTGGCTCCGAAGCATGTAACTACACCGTCGAAGGCGTGACCTGCAAGGTGCCCGAAGGGAGCTACTTCATGATGGGCGACAACCGCGACAACTCGCTGGACTCGCGTTACTGGGGCTTCGTGCCTGAAAAAAATATCGTCGGCAAAGCCTTTTTTGTCTGGATGAACTTTGGCAACCTCAAGCGCATTGGGTCGTTCCACTGATTTGAACGCCGACATGCTCCAGTTGCAGCAGCGTCTGCAACACGTTTTCAAAGACCCTGGCCTGTTGGCGCGGGCGCTCACGCACCGCAGTTTTTCGGTTGACCACTACGAGCGGTTGGAGTTTTTAGGTGACTCCGTACTCAGCTTGGCAGTGTCGGACATGCTCTACCTGCGTTTGAGTGGCTTGCCCGAGGGCGATTTGTCGCGCATTCGCGCCAACCTCGTGCGCCAAGACACGCTGCACAAGCTCGCGGTGGACTTGGGCCTGACCCAAGTGCTCAAACTTGGAGAGGGCGAAATGCGCTCAGGCGGCCCCAAACGACCCTCGATATTGGCCGACGCTCTTGAAGCCATCATTGGCGCGGTGTACCTGGACGCTGGCTACGCTGCAGCGCAGGCGTTGGTACAGCGGCTGTTTCAAGCCGTGGACATCAGCCCGCACATGGATGCGATTGGCAAGGACCCCAAAACCCAGTTACAAGAGCTGCTGCAAGGGCGCAAACTCAAGCTGCCCGAGTACCGCGTAGTTGCCATCATGGGCGCTGCCCACCAGCAAAGCTTTGACGTGGCCTGTGAGATTGCCGAACTTCGCCTGTCCGAACGCGGTATCGGTGGCTCCCGCCGCGCAGCCGAACAATCGGCCGCCGCCGCCATGCTGCAAACCCTAGAAACCAAAACCGACCATGACAACTAAAAAAACAACGTCCAAAACCCCTGCAACTCCCGTTGCAGCCACCTCGGTCGTTCCGCGAATCGACGACGGCGCCGATTTGGAAAGCATGCTCGAAGGCCTTCTAAAGACCACGCCACGCGCCGCGCCCGGTGCAGCCGCCGCGCAGGAGGGTGAGCGCTGTGGCCTAGTAGCCATTGTGGGCAAGCCCAATGTAGGCAAATCCACCCTGATGAACGCCCTGGTGGGGCAAAAAATCAGCATCACTTCGCGCAAGGCGCAAACCACGCGCCACCGCATCACCGGCATCCATACCCGCGGTGCCACACAGTTTGTGTTTGTGGACACGCCGGGCTTTCAGACCCGGCACAACAACGCGCTCAACCGTTCGCTCAACAAGACCGTGCTGGGCGCGGTGGGTGATGTGGATTTGATTCTGTTCGTGGTCGAAGCCGGCATGTTCAACCAGGCCGATGCCAAAGTGCTGGCGCTCTTGAGCAAAAGCGTGCCCACGCTCTTGGTGGCCAACAAACTGGACCAGGTCAACCGCCGTGCCGACATCGCACCCTGGCTGCAAGACATGCAGCTGCGTCACGCTTTTGCCGAATTTGTTCCCATGTCGGCGAAAAATGCCAAGGACATTGAGCGCATGCTGGGCATTTGCGAAAAATACCTGCCCGAGCAAGCCTGGTGGTACGCCGCCGACGAGCTGACCGACCGCAGCGAAAAATTCCTAGCCAGCGAAACGGTGCGCGAAAAGTTGTTTCGTCTGACCGGTGACGAGCTGCCCTACACCTCAACCGTGGTGATCGACAAGTTTGAAGAGGAGCCAGGCCGGGGCAAGCAAAAGCGCCTTTTGCGCATTGCCGCCACCATCGTGGTGGAGCGTGACGGCCACAAAGCCATGGTGATTGGCGACAAGGG
>JARXAU010000086.1 GCA_029865675.1 Rhodoferax sp. | reverse complement strand
TGCCGCACCAAGGGAAAGCCGCTGGCTTCGGCGTGCATAGACCAAGTCACCGCCGAGAGAGAGCGCTGTGCCACGGGGACAGGCGCCACCGCACCTTGCGGCCCTAAGCCCAAAAAGCCTTGGGACAGGGCGCCCACATCGCCATTGAAGACCACGGCGTCAGCGCCCAGACGCTCGCCGCTGGCCAGGCGCACGCCGCTGACGCGGCCTTGGACGACCTCAATCTCGCTGCAGGTCTTGCCGTAGTGCTGCACTACGCCTCGTTCTCGCGCCAATTGAGCCAAGGCTTGGGCCACGGCGTACATGCCGCCGTCCACCGACCACACGCCGTCCAACTCCACCTGTGCCACCAGCATCAGCGTGGCGGGCGCGGCCCAGGGCGAGGAGCCGCAGTAGGTGGCGTAGCGGGCAAACAGCTGCTGCAAGCGCGGGTCACGAAAATGCCGCCCCAAGCTGCTCCAGAGCGTGGCAAACGGCCCCAGGCCCATGAGCGTGCCCAAACCCCGTGGCCCCAGGTCTTGCCCCATGCTCAAAAGGCTAGGACGCTGGCTGCGGATGTAGGGCTTTTCTAGCGTGGCATATAGCACGCGGGTTTGCTGGCAAAACTGCAAAAAGCGCCGCGCCTCGGCCGGGCTGCTGAAGGCGGCAATCGCGTCGGCACTGCGCTGGGTGTCGCTGAACAGATCGAGTGCGCCCGGGCTGCCACGCCATGCATGGCGGGCCAGCACATGGATGGGTTGGAGACGGATAAGGCTCTCCAAAGAGGTGCCGATCTCTTCGAGCATTTGGTCCAATATCCAGCGCATGGTGAACACCGTGGGGCCCGAGTCCACACCCACGCCGTCCACCACTACCTGGCGAATCTTGCCGCCGGGCGTGGCGGCGGCTTCGACCAAGGTGACTTCCAAGCCGCGGTGCGCCAGCAACAAGGCACTCACCAAGCCGCCAATGCCCGCCCCCACCACCACCACGCGCCGCGTGCGCAGCGCTTCAGCCATAGCGGCGGCCTTTCCAAGTGCCTTGGATGCTTAGGGGCACAAAGCGGGCAAACATGGATTCTGAGAAAAATTGCTGCTGCGCGGCGGCCTTGATCGCCTCCAAGTGCGCACCGCTTCGGGCATAAGCGTCCATGGCGGCCACGCTGTCCCAGATGGTGAACGTGGCTTGGCGCAAAAACGGCGCCTCGCCCAGGCCCACCGCCAGTTGGCAACCGACCGCGTGGTCCAACGAGTCTTGGGATGCTGGCGCATAACGCCAAAAAGCCGGCGCCTTGGTCAGTGCGATGGAGGCGCGGGTCAGCGCGGCCACCGGCCCGATGACTGGTGCTTTGGTCGTCAAAGCCAGCGTATTGGCGTCCCAGCTGCCACGGCACGACCAGGTGCGCAGCATAAGGATGCAGCACTCGCGAGAGCGCTGCAAGTAGCCGTCCACCACGTCGGATTGAACAATGAACTCGTTGGCAGCTTCCCAGTGGTTGAACACCGCAAACACGCCCTGTCGGGACGCGCTGGGGCGCAGGCCAAAGCCGCCCTCGTAACCACTGCCCATCACTTTGGCAAAGCGCAATTGCTTCTGACCCCGCAAGCCCTGCGCGCCTTTGACGATACGCGACCAGCCCCAGAGCCGGTGAACCGGGGCAATGTCGGCCAGCACGAGCACGGCGACTTGATCACTCGGGGCATTGACAGCGGCCAATGGCATGGGCGTACTCTTCATAAAAAAAAGAGGGCCCCCACTCCACGGAATGGAGACCCTCAAGGAGCACACACTTTAAGGCTTTGCGAGGGCCTGTAGTTCGGGGTAGTCCTTGGCCATCGCTGCACCGTAGAGCGGCTTGTAGGCGCCTTGGTGGCAGGTGGTGCAGTTGACCTTGGCGACATCGCCCTGTGGACCCAGACGATGGTCGGGGAACGTGCTGGTCAGCGGCGTCATGTAGTCGTTATTGAGATCACGCGCCATACGGATCCCGTACCAAGCGGTGACGCGCTGCGGGCGAGACTCTTCCCAAGACGCGAAGTTGCGGGTGTTGTGGCAGTAGGTGCAGTTCACCCCCAGCGACTCCGACATGTGCACCATCAGGCTGTAGGTATGTTCGGCTTGCTTGGTAGAGCTGAGGTTCTTTCCATCGCCGCGCACCACCATTGCCTCATTGCTGTTCACCCGTATCTGTGCTGCGTCCTTCAGGTAGGGCGTGAAGGGATCGAACGGTAGTGAGGTGAGCCCCACCGACCGGGCGGCTAGGTTTTGCCCGGCCAGGTCACCCATGACGCTGTTGGCGTATTTGCGGTCTTTGGGCGCAAACCACACATTGGTCGGAATGTTGTTGCCCCGATGGCAGGTGTAGCAGGTCACTCCGGTCGCGGCAACGTGCGGTTTCCAGTCTTGGTTGACGCGCTGGGTCATCTCAATCATGCGCCGCGCTACCACCTTGGTGTACTTGCTGTCCTCGGCAAAGTTCTGCACATTGTGGCAATAGGCGCACCCCTCATCAGGCGACACCCACTGGGTAATGGACGCCATGTGGCGACTGAACTGGGCCACACTCAGGTCGCCCAAAACCTGAACATTTTGATAAATTTCCTTTGCCTTGGGGCCATCGGCGCTGGCGGCCTCGGGCGCCACCGGTGCCTGGTTCAGGGACGCCTGTTTGAGCAGCGTGCGGGGGTTGTAGATTTGCTCCATACCCGTACCGCGATAGCCGGTTTGCACCGTCTCGATGGGCGGGCGCTCGCAGCCTGACAGCAGCGCGGCGGCAGCAGGCAATAGCGCGGCAAGGAGGATTCGAAGGGACTTCTTCATGGCTTTGCTCCTAACAGTGCAGGGTCGAGTACCACAGGGTTGCCCAAGGGGTAGGCGGGAACCACATGGTGTTTGACCGACCACAGATACCAGTTATCCACCACCGTGCCGGTCAGCAAAATGCCCACGCCACCGACCAGAGGGCAGAGCACCGCGAACCACCAGGCCCAGCGGTGAATCGATTCCATGGTTGCGTTAAAGCCCATGGTCCAGCGCCAGAAAAGGGCGGCGCGCTCGCTGGCCGTGCCACGGTCTACGATTTGCTCGATCTCGCGCTCGCCGCCATAGCGGCTCACGGCCAAGATGGTTCCGCCGTGCATGGCAAACAGCAGCACTGAGCCATACAAGAAGACGATAGACAGCGCATGGAAGGGGTTGTAGAACAAGTTGCCGTAGCGCAGTGATAGGGCAGACACCCAGTCCAGGTGGGGAAAGATGCCAAAGGGCACGGCTTCCGACCAGCTACCCATCATCACGGGGCGGAAGAAGCCGCACACCAAAAACAACCAAATAGCCGCCGCATAAGCCCAGGCCACGTGGGTGCCAAGGCCGAGCTGGACTGCCCTTCGGTAGGTGCGAGCCCACCAAAGCAAGATAGAGACCGTCAGCATAAAGCCCACAAGTAGCCACCAGCCGCCCTGGGCCAATGGCGGAATGCTGAGTCCGTAGGCCGGCGGCGGCGGCTCCAGAGCCAGCCAGAACAACTGGCGAATCAGTTGGATCGGGTTCCAGTCCACCGAGGCGAGCATGTTGAAGCCGATGATGTTGAACGCCAGCGTGCCGATGAGCAGCGAGGCCACGCCCAAGGTGCCCAGGTAAACCGGGCCGATTTGGGCGTTGCCAATGCGCCCGAGCAGGTGGAACAGAAAGGGCGTGCCAGTGCGCTTGTCGTCGCCACGCGGCAGGGGCACACCGTCGTGCAGTGGTCCGACCGGCTGCACAGAAGTAAACAGGTTTTGGTACTCAGCCATTATTTTCTCCTTGGGTTCTTAGCTGCGCCAGATAGGCATGTTGAGCCACCAGCTCCACCATTCGGGCCAAGCACCGGTCCAGAACGGTCCGCTGACCACAATACAAACGATTCCAAACCAGACACCGGCCAGGGCTAAGAACAAGCCCAAGCGGTGGATACCCAGCGTGCCCACCGAGTAGCCAATCAGGTCGCGAAAGAAGGTGTCCTCGTGTTCCGGGGACTTGACGGTTTGGCCTTTGCCAGGGTTGGTGGCAGATAGCACCAAACCACCGTGCATGGACAGCGCCAACACCGTTGCAAAAAACAACGTCACAGCAATCATGTGCCACGGGTTGTAGTGAAAGTGCAGGTACTGATATGCGGTGTTGCTTACCCAATCCAAATGGCTATAAATGCCATAGGGG
Source organism: Rhodoferax sp. (assembly GCA_029865675.1). GTDB lineage: Bacteria > Pseudomonadota > Gammaproteobacteria > Burkholderiales > Burkholderiaceae_C > Allorhodoferax. The sequence continues at coordinate 9,146 of JARXAU010000086.1, read as the reverse complement.
AAAGCGTGTCCCCAGGCCCCCATCAGCACCGGTCGCACCACTTGCAGAGAAAAGTACGCCAAGATGGCCATGCCAAAGGCCACAGGCACATGCAGGCCCATTCCCAGCTTGCGGGCAATTTCTACTTCGCGTAATGCCCAAGAAACAAAGGAGCCAAGGGCGCACACGGTAATGAGCTGCCACAAGCCGCCTTCCATCATGGGGGCAAAGCGCAGCCCATAAGAAAGATCAGGCGGGGCAATATTGATTTGCCAAACGTTCCAGGTCGGGCCCATGGCCGCGCCCCACAAAATCAGCAGGGTGCCCGAAAGGACAAAAAACAGGGTCGTGATTCCGAAGAAGCCCACATAAAAAGGGCCCACCCAGAAATCAAAAAGGTCACCCCCTACAAGGGTGCCACCGCGCACGCGGTACTTACGTTCAAAACTCAGCATGGACATAGATGCATCCTCCGACCGATTGACGGTCCAACGGGTCCCAGCGCGATGAAGCAATAGAGAACAAAAAAGACAGACGCAGCGATCAAGAAAATGACCGGCATGCGTCTGCCGGAGCGAAGACCGAAGTCTTTACTTTTGCGGCAACGCCGCGTTCTGTGCAACCTTCGCGGCCTTGACCGTATCGGGGTGCCAGCTGTTGATGTTGTAACGATCGCTGCTGATCTGGATCAGATGGATCGTTGTTGACACAAAAGCAATCAGCAAGCCGGTGCCAACGATTGCCTTGCGGGGGTCTAATACACGCCAAATGCGCCACATAGGAATTTCCTTTCGTTAACTCAATTGAGAAATTACGGTATACACGGCAGATTTCACACCGACCCAAGTGGTCGGAGATCCCTCCGCGCCGGGCAGCCAAGTACGCCAGTTCAAAGCCAGCACCTGACCAAACACGGCAAGCGCCATGAACACAAGAAAGAGCAACACGAATAGCATCCGGTAGCCGTTGAGGTGGTTGTCAGAGATAAACGAGTTGTTACTTACGTTCGGTTGGGCCATACATACCTCCAGTTTTATGGTTCTGTTAGAACCAGGGACGCCATATCCACACCAAGCTGTGGGCGAAGAAAGCGCCAACAGCCCACAACAGGTAACCCTGAACGTAGTACTGGTGGAACTCTTGAGCTTCTTCGTCTGTCAGCCCTGAGGGGTTCGCTGCTTCAGTCATAGTCAATGCCTCACTCAAAACGCCTTGCGGCGAGTCCCCGCACCTGGGTAGGTGCGGCACGAACTGCTGCAGCACGAGTGCCCCAGCAGGTTTGCCCCCGGACAAGCCGGTTGCATGCACAGGTCTTCAAGGCTTCGGTGGCGCAGTTCATGCGTTCACCTCCACTTTTGCAGACCCGAACAACTCTGAAAACCTTTGTGCCTCGACCTGCGCGCGCCCGGTCTCGCGGGCGTCGCGCTCGGCGTGGTCGCGCATGCGCTTGGCCGCCGATATGCGCACCAGCACGGGCTGCTGCTCCAGCAACTCTTGCATGCGCTCGTGCGCCTCGGGCTCCCAGGGAATCGTCGATTCGCTGGCCGCACGGCCGGGGCTGGCCTCAATCTTGTCCATCTCAGTGCCCAGGGGCAGAATGTGGAACAAGGCGTCAAACAAGGCGTTACAAAACTCTTGGATGATGTAAGTCGCCCCGGCGTAGCCCATGAAGGGCGTGCCGGTATGCCGCCGAATAATGGGCAGCGGAAAACTTGCCGGAATGAAGCTGGTCTTCATCATTCCACCGCCGCCAACCTCGGCCAAGTAGATGCGTTCGTTGTAGCTCCCGTACAGCACCAGGGGCGTTTTCTCGGCCACGAGGCGGCGCACTTCCGCGTTGTCAGTTTTCCCCCCGGGCAGGCGAGAGACCGCAAAGTTGCAGGGCAGGCCCATCTCGTCTTCCAGAAAGTGGCGAATGCCGCGTGTGTAGGTTTCGTTGGCTACCACACCGAAGTTGGCGGTACCGAAAAAGTCTTGGGTCACCGAGCGCCACAGGTCCCAAATGGGCTTGATGGTGCTGTGCTTCTCCCGGGCAATAAAGGGCTCGGGGTCCAGGCCCAGCAACGCGCCCAGCGAACGCAAAAACTTGGTCGTGCTGTGCAGGCCGATGGGCGCTTGCAAGTAGGGGCGCTCCAGCGCCTCGCACAGCATGCGACCGAACTCGCGGTACATGCAAATGTTCACATCGGCTTCCACCAAACGCGACACGTCGGCGAGGTGGCTGCCCAAAGGAAACACCATGTTGATTTCCGCACCAATGCCTTGCACCAAGCGGCGAATCTCTGCCAAATCACTGGGCGAATTGAAGGTGCCGTAGCTCGGGCCAATGATGTTGACGCGCGGGCGCTCACCCTCTTTGCGCTCGGACAGCGGGGTGCGCGCGGGCACATGGCGCAAGCCATATTGCTGCCATAGCCAGTAAATGGCGCGGTTGGCGCACTGCCATTGGTCTTCGTCAATCGTGCGCGGCAAAAAGCGCTGCAAATTCGTGCCCTCGGGTGTCACGCCGCCGCCAATCATTTCGGCAATCGACCCAGTGACCACCACCGATGGCAAATCAGGATCGAGGGTGGCATGGGCACGGCGCATAGCACCTTCGGTGCCCTCGCGGCCGAGTTGTTCTTCGGCCAAACCAGTCACCACAATCGGCAGCTCGTGCGGCGGCAGTGCGTCGGTGTAATGCAGCACCGACGTCACCGGCAAGTTTTCGCAACCCACCGGGCCGTCAATCACCACTTGCAGGCCTTTGATGGCGGTGAACACATACACCGCACCCCAGTAGCCGCCTGCCCGGTCGTGGTCTAGCACTAGCATGGCAGACCCCCTTGCGCGCCGTGAGCGCATGGGCAAAAGCTTTGAGCGGGGCGGCTCATACCATGGCCTCCGCTTTGCGTTTCTTGGCTTGCTTTTCGAGCAAGCGGCGGGTTTCGGCCTTGAACTCTGGCCGCTCTTGCGGCTCGCCGTGGGCACTTTCCCAAACCCCTGCGGCGTGGCCGCTGCCGGTGTCTCCAAAAAAATCTTTCATGGCGGCAAAGCGGTCTTTATTACCAATGGCGGCATTGATCACTGTCGCCAAGGAACCAGCGCCAGCAGGCCCCATGAGTGGGCGCGCCGAAATCAGGTTGGTGAAATACAGCGACGGGATGCTCAGCTCTTTGGCCGCCTGCACCACCGGCGTGGTGCCAATGGCCAAGTCCGGCTGCCACTCGTGCATGGCGGCCAGGTCTTGCTCTAGCGAGGCGCGGTATTGCACGTGCACGCCATGGGCTAGCAGCCAGTCGCGGTCGGGCTCGCTCCAGGCGGTGCGTGGGCAAGCGGTGCCGACATAGCGCAGGTCGGCGCCGCTTTCCACCAGCAAGCGCGCCACCAGCAACTCCGAGCCTTCGTAGCCGCTGAGCGTGATGCGCCCCTTGATCGGCATTTTTGCCAGCGCGCCTTTGATGGCACCCAGCATGATGTTCTTCACCATGTCAATCTTGGCCTGGGGCACGTTGGCTGCGTTGCCAATCGCTTGCAGCCAGGCCTCGGTGCCGTCATGGCCCACGGGGGCGGAGCCGACGATGGGGCGCCCCGCCGATTCAAACTCGCGGATGCTGGCGGTGTAGAAGGGGTGGATCGCAGCGACGGCCACGCAGTCCAGCGCCGCATACAACTCGCGCCATTCGCGCGTGGGCACCACGGGGCCTGCGGCCAAGCCCATGGGCTCCAGCATGCGGCCAATGATCACCGGGTCTGCCGGGAACATTTCGCCAATCAGGGCAATAGTGGGCTTGTCCGAGCGGCCGGTGCGCGGCGCTTGCACGGGGCCGGCCATGATTTCTTCGCGGGCGTATTTCAGCATCGCGCCCGCCAACACGTCTTTGGCTTCGGCGTGGGTGGGTACGCCAAAGCCGGGCACGTCAATACCAATGATGCGCACGCCGTTGATGTCTTTGGGCAGCAACTGCAGCGGCACGCCGCTGGCGGTAGGCACGCACAGGTTGATGATGACGATGGCGTCGTACTTGGCGGGGTCTGCTTCGTTGTACACCGCTTCGCGAATGTCCTCAAACAGCTTGCCAGTGACCAGCGACTCGGAGTTGAAGGGCACATAGCCCACGCTACGCCGCGCGCCGTAGAAGTGCGAGGTGAAGGTCAGGCCGTACACGCAGCAGGCCGAGCCGGAAAGAATGGTGGCGGTGCGGCGCATGCGCAAGCCCACGCGCAGCGAGCCAAAAGCTGGGCACATGCTTTGCGGCTGGTCGTGCGGACCGGCCTTGGGGTCTAGGGGATAGTCTTTGGCGTACTGCGCCAGCACCTCGGACTTGCCCGAGGCTTTGGCGGCTGCCAGCATTTTTTCGCCACCCGCGTGGCAGCCCATGCCGTCACCGTCCAGCGCAGTGCTGGGCGCAGCAGCGGGAGCGGCAACGATGGGAATGGTTTTGTTCATGGGGACGGTATTCCGCTCAGACTTCGTCGTACACGACTTCAAGCGTGGGCTTGGAGGTGTCGGTCTTGCCGCACATGTCGAACTGGGTAGCGGGCTCCAGCACCACGTCACGGCCCACGGACGCGGCGGAGAACAGGCCCAAGAGCGCGTCTTGCGTCATGGGCTTGGGCCGCACAGGCTGCGATTTGCCCACGTTTTCTGCCAATTCGGCAAACATCGGGCCCCACACTGAGTCAGGCCGGCCAATGATTTCGTAGCTGGCGCTCTTGCGGCGAATGTCTTCGTTGGCGGGAATGGTGGACAAGACAGGAATGCCCACGTGCTGGGCAAAATTGGCTGCTTCGCCGGTGCCGTCGTCGCGGTTGATCACCATGCCGGCCACGCCCACATTGCCACCGAGCTTGCGGAAATACTCCACCGCCGAGCACACGTTATTGGCCACGTACAAAGACTGCAAGTCGTTGCTGGCCACGACTATGACTTTTTGGCACATGTCGCGGGCAATCGGCAGGCCAAAGCCGCCGCACACCACGTCGCCCAAAAAGTCGAGCAGCACGTAGTCAAAACCCCACTCGTGAAAGCCAAGTTTTTCCAGCAACTCAAAGCCGTGGATGATGCCGCGCCCACCGCAGCCGCGCCCGACTTCGGGGCCGCCGAGTTCCATGGCGTAGACGCCGTCGCGCTTGAAGCACACGTCGCCAATGGCTACCGCTTCACCGGCGAGCTTTTTCTTGGACGAGGTCTCGATGATGGTGGGGCATGCGCGCCCGCCAAACAGCAAGCTGGTGGTGTCGCTCTTGGGGTCGCAGCCGATCAGCAGCACTTTTTTGCCCTGCTGCGCCATCATGTAGCTCAGGTTGGCCAGGGTGAAACTCTTGCCAATTCCGCCTTTGCCGTAGATGGCGATGATTTGGGTCTCTTTGGTGACCTCGGACGTGGCTACCGGCGGCGGCTCCATGGCAGCCTCGGTGCGCAAGATGTCGCGCATAAAGTTCAGCGGGGCTGCTGCGGGAATCGTGCTCGTGCTCATTGGGTATGTCTCCAGTCCAAAACCATCTTCAAACAATCGGCGTCGCCAAAGGCGGTGCGGTAGGCGGCGTCCGCCTGGGTGGCGTCTTGCTGGTGGGTGACCAAGCCTTCAAGCGACAGACGCCCGTCTGCGGCCAGGGCAATCACGTCGGCCAGGTCTTGCGGCGCCCACTGTGCTGCCACACGAATGCGGGCTTCGCGCATAAAGGCCGGCGGAAAAATAAAGGACAGCGGCTCGTCATAAAACCCGGCCAGCACCACCTCGCCGCCGGGGGCCAAGCGGCCGATCAGCTCGTTGAGCAAGCCAGCGGCGCCGCTGACGTCGCAAATGCATTGGTAGTTGCGCCGGGTATCGGTGCTGGGGTCGATGACCTCGTAGCCCTCAGCGCCAGTGCGCCGCGCGGGGTTGGTTTCCCACACCACCGGTTGGGTGCCAGCCACCACCGCCAGGCGGGCAATCATCCGTCCCAGTACACCGTGGCCCACGATCAGGTCGGGTTGCTGCGTGCCTGCGGCACTGTGCGCGTGGTAAGCGGTCGCTCCCAGCGCAAACAGCACACCTTGTTCGGCCAGCGATTCTTTAATGGCCATGGCGCGGGTACTGGGCACTACCAGGCTAGATGCCGAACCGCCAAACAGATTGCGCACGCCGTCAAAACACTGTGATCCAGGCACATAGACCCGCGTGCCCACGGTCAGCGACGCCGCTGCACCGGCTTTGACCACCCGGCCCACGGTCTCGTAGCCCGGCACCAGGGGATAGCCCATGCCCGGAAACTGGGGCATAGTGCCTTCCCACAGCAGGCGCTCGGTGCCGGCGCTGATGCCGGTGAACTCCACTTGCACTTCCACGTCGGTTTCACCCATGGCAGGCAGTGCCAAGGCGCTAATCGCCAAGGACTTGGGGTTCTCGAAAACAATCGCTTGGGCGTGCATGGTGGGCTTGACTTACAAAAGTTTCGTCAATCAGTGGACGGCTGTGGCAATTGCATTGGTGCGCGACTTGCGGCCCACCAAAATTTGGGTTTGCAGCGGCATGGGGTTGGGCACGGCTTCGACGTGCGTAAACCCTGCCTCGGTCATCATGGCCATCAGCTCACTGGCCGAGCGCAGGCGCCCTGCGCCCATGGCCAACAGATAGAAATGGAAGTACGCGTCGCCCAGCGGGGCCTCGCCTGGCTCTTGCGCCATGGGCTCGGCCAGCAGCAAGGTGCCTCCCAGCGGTAGCGCGTCATGGATTGCGGCGAGCACGGTGCGCACATCGGCGTCCGGGTGGTCATGGGCTACGCGGATCAGCGTCACCAGGTCTGCGCCTTGGGGCAAGGGATCTTTCAAGAAGCTGCCCGGCACGGCGTTTGACCGTTGCGTGAGGCCTTGCCTTGCAAAGTTGGCGCGGGCCAAGGTGGCGACTTCGGGCAAGTCAAACAAACTGAGTTCCAGGTGCGGTGCGTGGCGCGCCAAGCGTGACAAAAATGTGCCTTGGCCGCCGCCCACATCCAGCACGCGGGCATGCGCATCAAAGCGGTAGCTGGCCAAAATTTCATCCACCACAAAGGGCTGCGAGGCAGACATGAGGTTGGAGTAGCGGGCGTATTTTTCTGCCTGCAAGGCGTCCGCAGCGGCGGCGGCTTTTTCGGCGTCATCCAGCGCATAGGGCCAGTACTGCGCCATTTCGCCTGCATGGCCTTGGGCGGCCAGCATGGCAACCGGGTCTTGCATGTCTTGGTAGAGCACGGCGTGGTGCTCAATCATGGCGCGAATGCCTGCGTGGCCTGCCACTGGCGCGCCCAAAGGGCCCAGGCCATAGCGGCCACCGCTGCGCATTTCCAAAAGCTCCAGGGCCAAGGCAGATTGCAGCAGGCGCTGCAAGCCCGCAGCAGGCAGTTGGGTGGCCTGCGCCAGCTCGTCGAGCGTGCGTGGGCGTTCGGCCACCGTCTCCAAAACGCGCAGCCGCACGCACGCCAGCAATATCTGCGAATACACAAAGCCGGCCATCAAATCAAACACCTTGCGCGCACGGCGACGTACCACCCAGCGGGTCAGCGGATTGGCCACACTCCAGCGGTACAGGGCGTCGCTGGTCATCCAGCCGTCCACCAAAGCGTTGACGCGGTCCATCCAAGGAGTCTCTTTGTCCGTGGATTTGGGCAGAGGTGCGAGGTCGAGGGTTTTCATGCGTTGGGCCGTTTAAGGGGTAACAGCGGCGATCAGGCAGCGACCGCGTGCAGTGCAGCAGCAGCTTGGTACTGGCGGCAAGCCGCGCGGGGCACCAAGCGCTCTGACTCTTGCCACACCAGTTCCCGCATCGCAGGGGCGCTGGGGCCTTCAGGAACAGAGTCGGCTGCCGCCTGGATCAAGGACTCAAAATGGGTGATGGCCCCACCGAGCCCCAAGTCGGCAATAGCGTTGGGGCGGGCGTGTTGCGCGTCTTGCCCTGTCGGTTTGCCCAACAGTTCGGCCTGGCCCATGACGTCGCGGATGTCGTCGGCTACTTGGTAGGCTTCACCCAGGCAGTCACCCAGCGCCTGCCAGTCCTTGGGATCAGCACCTGCACTCAGGGCGCCCGCACAGGTCGCAGCAACAAACAGAGAACCGGTTTTGGCGCGCTGGTACTGCATGAGCGAGACGCGCGACTCGGATTCCCAGGCCTGGCCGGCAACGATGCCGTTGGGCATACCGACGCTCGAAGCAATGATTTTCATCAGACCGGCCAGGCGCATCGGCGACTGGTCGGACGCTGCCGCCAGGGTTTGAAACGCCAACACGATCAAGGCATCGCCCGCCAATACAGCCAGTGGCTGGCCAAAGGCATAGTGCACCGAGGCACGACCCCGGCGTGTGGCTGCGTCGTCAAAACATGGCAAATCGTCGTGCACCAACGAGGCGCAATGCAGCAACTCAATAGCGACGGCTGCGGCATCGGTCAGCGCCGGGTCGTCTTGACCACAGGCCTGTGCGACCGCCAAACACAGTTGGGGACGAATGCGCGCACCGCCGGGAAACACCGCATGGCGCAAGGCGTTGGCCAACTTGGGCGGGCAGCTGGGTTCTTCGACCGCTGCCAACGCCATGGCCAGTGAGTGTTCAATGCGTGTCATCGGTTTCATGGAATGTCTCCGTCGGTTTGCCTGGATATCGTTAAGTGACAAGTCGGGTTGTCACTTGTTGATGTAAAGAAATGTAGACACATCGCAGGGCTCTGTCAACGGGTGTTTACGCGTTTTTCTTTGCTGTTTGCTTTTTTGACCCCGCAGAAATGCCCCTTCATTGGCAAAGGGAGTCAGTGGGCGGAGGGTGCCTAGGGAAAACACCGATGATTTAGCCGGGCAAAAGGTCGCCCCGGACACGTCCCCGGCTTGGCAGTGGGCGGCTAGGCGATGTGCTGGAGCGTTAGCGGTGTAGTACCAGCGCCGCAATGGCGTCGGGCTGCTCTTCGTGGGCCAAGTGGCCCAGCCCTTCCAAGACGCATACGCTAGGCTTGGCTTGGAGTAGCAAGGCCCCAGCAACGCGCTGTGCGGCCTGCGGGGGCACGATGACGTCGTGGCTGCCCACCACCAGCGCCAGCGGTGTGCGCAAGCGGGGTAAATCGCGCCACAGCGCATGAAGATCCCAGTGCGCCATCATGGCCAAAGCCGCTGCGGCATGGCCAGGATTGCCAATAAGCTGGCGATAAAGCGCTTGTCCCGACGCGTCCAGTTGAGAGCCGGTG
>JARXAU010000026.1 GCA_029865675.1 Rhodoferax sp. | reverse complement strand
GCGGATACAGCTTGCGCGACAAGCGCACGGTGCACAGGGTTTTGACCTTGAGCGCGTGGCCCATGCGCTCTAGCGACTGGTGCACAAAGCCGTGGTCAAAGCGCACGTTATGGGCCACAAACACCGCGCCGTCGAGCAGCTCCAGCAGCTGGCGCGCCACGTCTTCAAAGGGCGGCGCGTCTTGCACCATGGCGTCGGTAATGCCGGTCAGGCTCTGGATAAAAGGCGGAATGCGCACGCCGGGGTTCACCAGCGTGCTCCAGCGCGCTACCTCCACCCCGTGCTCCACACGTACGGCGGCGATTTCGGTAATGCGGTCGTGCTGTGCGTTGCCCCCGGTGGTTTCCAGGTCGAGCACGACGTAGCAGGGCAGCATGGCGGCAGGCTTGGGGCTTAGCAAAACATCAGCGCCAGCAAGGCGGGGTCGTCAAGCAGGTGGATGGCGCCATAGGCACCCAAACGGCAGGTCCAGCCTTGCAGCAGCGCCAGCCGATCCGGCCAAGCCGCGTTCAGAAACAACTCCAGTGCCAGCAGCGCTGGCGGCGTGGCGCGGACCAGGGGCATCAAATATCGAAAGCGTGGAAGCCAAACGCCCCGGCGCGCCGGTCGGCAAAAAAGCGTTCCAAAGTGTGTTTGACCGTGTGAAAAGCGATCTCGTCCCAGGGGATGTCGGCTTCGTCGAAGAGCTGGGCTTCTTGCGTTTCAAAGCCAGGGTTGAACACGTCGCTGAGCAGCTCGGCGCGGTAAAACAAATGCACCTGGCCCACCCGCGCCACATTCACCAGGGAAAAAAGCGCTTGCATCGCAAACTCGGCACCGGCCTCTTCCACGGTTTCGCGCGCAGCGCCGTCGGCCGTGGTTTCGCCCATTTCCATAAAGCCTGCGGGCAGCGTCCATTTGCCAAAGCGCGGTTCGATATTGCGTTTGCACAGCAGCACCTTGTCGCCCCAGACCGGAATGGTGCCCACCACATTGAGCGGGTTGACGTAGTGCACCGTGGCGCAGGCCGGGCACACCGCGCGCACCTTGGTGTCGCCGTCGTCGGGCAGGCGGTTTTCTACCGCAGTGCCGCAGCTCTTGCAGTGTTTGATGGGGGCGCTGTAGGTGCTCAAGCTAGTGTCCCCATCAAGCCGCCACCATGGCCACGCGAATGCCTGCCAGGCCGCTAATGTCGCCTTGCAGCACGTCACCCACTGCCACGGCGCCCACGCCAGCAGGCGTGCCGGTGTAGATCAGGTCGCCGGGCTGCAGCTCCCAGGCCATGGAGAGTTGTTCTATGGTTTCGGCAATGTTCCAGATGAGCTGGCCAATGGTGCTACTTTGGCGCATGTGGCCGTTGACCGTGAGCGAAATGCTCGCTTGGTCGATGCTTGGTACTTCGGCTGCGGGGGTGATGCTGCCAATGGGCGCCGAGTGGTCAAAGCCCTTGCCTATGCACCAGGGGCGGCCCTGTTTCTTCATGTCGTTTTGCAGGTCGCGCCGCGTCATGTCCAGGCCCACGGCGTAGCCATAGATGTGCTTGTGTGCGTGGGCTGCGGCGATACGGCGGCCACCCGTCCCGATGGCCACGACCAGCTCAATCTCATGGTGCAAGTTCGCCGTCAGGCTGGGGTAGGGCATGTGGGCGGTAGCGCCGGGGGCGGCGTACAAAACCGCGTCGGCCGGTTTCATAAAGAAAAACGGCGCCTCGCGCCCACTGTGGCCCATCTCTTTGGCGTGCTCTTCGTAGTTGCGGCCCACGCAGTAAATGCGGTGAACCGGAAACTGTGCGGTCAATCCCACGACAGGCACATTGGTGGTGGCGCAGGGGGCGAAGGTGTAGTTCATGGGCTTGGCCGATGCGATGGCTTGCAATCAGGCCGATTCCAACACCAAGTCAAAGTGCTCGACTAGCGGGGGCTCCGCAAAAAACGGCCCCACCACAGCGCGCCAGGCAGGAAAAGCCGCAGAGCCGCGAAAGCCCACGGTGTGGTCTTCCAGGGTTTCCCAAAAAACCTGCAGCACGTAGCGCTCGGGGCTCTCGATGCTGCGGTTGACCTTGAAGCCCTTGCATCCCTTGGCATGGGCAATGACCTCGTTTGCGCCCTTGGCGATGGCCGCTTCAAACGCTGCATTCTGGCCAGGGTGGATATGAATGTCGGCGATCTCAAGAATCATGGTGGGGCTCCAAGGGATATCGAGGTGAGGTGAAAAAGAGAGGGGAATGGCGGAACTTAGGAGGCCGATGTTACTGGCCTGTGCGGTACAACGCAGACCACGCAGCGCGTATGCTTCTTGCCATGAATTCCTCCGCCCCCGACCTCCCCATTACTGCAGTGTGGCCGGCCGGTTGGCAGCGGCCCCAATGGCCGGTACCAAGCGGCGTGCACGCTTTTTGTACCAGCCGTGATGGGGGCGTGTCCAGTGCGCCCCACCACAGCATGAACCTGGGCAGCCATGTGGGCGACCAGCCCGAGGCTGTTGCCGCAAACAGACGGCATCTTCAGCAAACCCTAGGGGTTCCGTCGGTGTTTTTGAGCCAAGTGCATGGGGCGGAGGTGGTTGAGCTTTCTGAGCAAAGCATTGACGGCGGCTGCGCCGATGGCAGCTGGACCCAGGTCAGGAACCTGGCCTGCACGGTCATGGTGGCCGATTGCTTGCCGATTCTGCTGTGCACCACCGATGGCAGCCGAGTAGCCGCTTTGCACGCGGGCTGGCGCGGCTTGGCTGGCGCTTCAAGCACCACGTCAGAGCGGCAACCCGGTGTGATCGAAAGCTTTCTTCATGCGCAGGCGGCACTTGGCGTAGCACCTGTTCGCTGGATGGTCTGGCTTGGTCCCTGCATAGGTCCCAAGGCTTTTGAAGTGGGTCGCGAGGTGCGTGACGCATTTTTTCCGCATGGACTACCAGGGCAAAACGCCTTTGTGCCCCACGGGTCGGACAAGTGGTTGGCTGACTTGGCGCTGCTTGCCCGCCAGCGCCTGGAAGCCGCCGGCGTTACCGGAATTTATGGCAACGACAGCAGCGCGCTCTGGTGCACGGTGGGCAACCCGCTACGGTTCTTTTCGCACCGGCGCGACCGGGTCAGCGGTCGCTTTGCTGCTGGCATCTGGCTGGCCTGAAGAAGCGGCTTGGGCGGCGTGCGCGGCTTGCGCCTGCGCTTGATCTTCCCGCGCCTGGGCCGCCAGCCGCGCCCTCTTGCGCGCTGGTGTACCGATGAAGTACATCAAAAGCCCAATGGGGAGAAGGCCATAAAGTACAAAGGTTACCAAGCCGCCGAGCAAAGTACCGTTGCTATTGGTGGCTTCGGCCACGGCCATCATCAGGGTCACGTACAACCAAGCAATAGGAATCAGGTACATCGTCGGTGTGGGGTAGTGGTTTTGTTTTGCCGGTCCTGCGCGTTCTGTCGGAAAAACGGAGGCACAAGGCTAAGATACTAAAGCAATACCCCGCTGAGTGCAGCCCATGCCCCAACCAGGAGACACCGTGGAACAAGCCAGTCAAAACCTTTGGACCCATGCAGCAGCGCAGTTCCAGACCGCCTTAAACGACAGTTGGGCCCAGGCGTTGGCCAGTTTCCAAAACATCAACCCCGCTGCGAGCACGGCTCCGGAAGCCGCCGTAAACCTGCACTTTTCTCCTGAAAAGCTCCAGGTATTGCAGCGGCAATACCTCGAAGACGCAGCCCAACTAATGACCCAGGGCGCGATGGTTCAAGCCCCAGCCACCCACGACAAGCGTTTCTCTGGCGCCGCCTGGGCCAGCAACCCGTTGGCCGCCATCAATGCAGCGCTGTATTTGCTCAACAGCCGCACACTGCTGGGACTTACCGATGCGGTGGAAGCCGACACCAAAACCCGCAACCGTTTGCGCTTTGCGGTAGAGCAAGGCTTGGCTGCAGCGGCGCCCAGCAATTTTTTGGCATTCAACGTGGAGGCGCAGCAAAAAGCGATTGAGACCCAAGGCGAAAGCATCGCCAAGGGAATCCAAAACCTGCTGCACGACGCGCGCCAGGGTTATGTTTCCATGACCGATGAGAGTTTGTTCACCGTGGGGAAAAACGTCGCCACCACCGAAGGTGCCGTGGTATTCGAGCACGAGCTGTTCCAGTTGCTCGAATACAAGCCGTTGACTGAAAAGGTGTTTGAGAAACCATTTTTGTTGGTGCCGCCTTGCATTAACAAGTTCTACATCCTGGACTTGCAGCCCGACAATTCACTCATTCGCCATGCCGTCGCCCAAGGCCACCGCACCTTCGTCATCAGCTGGCGCAACCCGAACCAGTTGCTAGCTACTAAAACCTGGGATGACTATATTGAACACGCCGTGATCCAGGCCATCGCCGTCACCAGCGAAATTGTGGGCAAGCCAGGTACTGATCACGCGATCAACGCCCTGGGCTTTTGCGTAGGTGGCACCTTGCTGACCACCGCGTTGGCGGTCTTGGCGGCGCGGGGGCAAAAACCGGTTGCTAGCGCAACCTTGCTCACGACGCTGCTTGATTTTGAGGACAGCGGAATTCTGGACGTGTTCATAGATGAGGCATTTGTACAGTTGCGGGAAAAGGAGATGGGCCTGGGCGGTCTGATGAAGGGCCGCGACTTGGCATCTACCTTCAGCTTTTTGCGCCCCAACGACTTGGTGTGGAACTACGTGGTGGGCAACTACCTCAAAGGTGAAACACCGCCGCCCTTTGACTTGCTGTACTGGAACTCTGACGCCACCAACTTGCCGGGCCCCTTTTACGCTTGGTACCTGCGCAACACCTACCTGGAAAACAAGCTGATCAAGCCCGGTGCGGCTAGCACTTGCGGTGAGAAAATCGACCTGCGCCAGCTCGACTTGCCAGTCTACGTTTATGGCTCGCGTGAGGACCATATCGTGCCCATTGGCGGTGCGTATGCTTCCACTCAGGTGCTTCCAGGCGAGAAGCGTTTTGTAATGGGGGCCTCTGGGCATATTGCCGGCGTGATCAATCCGCCAGCCAAAAACAAGCGCAGCCACTGGATTCGCGCCGATGGCAAGCTGCCCGGCACCCAAGCGGCTTGGCTCGAAGGTGCGACCGAGCATCCGGGCAGTTGGTGGACCGATTGGTCACACTGGCTTAAAACCCATGCGGGCGCGCAGATTGCCGCACCTAAACGCTACGGTCGCGGCAAGTACAAGCCCACCATGCCAGCACCGGGTAATTACGTACTCGCCAAGGCCTGAACTGGCTTTCAGCTCAGGCATCATTCCTACTCTTTAATCTAACTTATAAAACACCTGGAGCTCTCACATGGAAGACATCGTGATCGTCGCGGCCACCCGGACCGCCGTCGGCAAATTTGGTGGCAGCTTGGCCAAAGTACCCGCACCTGAGTTGGGTGCAGCGGTCATCAAAAACCTGCTGGAGCGCACCGGGCTGGGCGCCGACCAGATTGGTGAGGTCATCCTGGGCCAGGTGCTGGCAGCGGGCTCGGGTCAAAACCCAGCGCGCCAGTCGCTCATCAAGAGCGGCGTGGCCAAAGAAACCCCGGCGCTTACCATCAACGCGGTCTGCGGCTCAGGCCTCAAGGCCGTCATGCTGGCCGCCCAGGCCGTGGCCTATGGAGACAGCGAGATCGTGATCGCTGGCGGCCAAGAAAACATGAGCGCCTCGCCCCATGTGCTGCTGGGCAGCCGCGAGGGCCAGCGCATGGGCAACTGGAATATGGTGGACTCCATGATCGTGGACGGCCTGTGGGACGTCTACAACCAGTACCACATGGGCATTACCGCCGAAAACGTGGCCAAGGCCCATGGCATCACGCGCGACATGCAAGACGCCCTAGCCCTGGCCAGCCAGCAAAAAGCCGCTGCTGCGCAAGACGCGGGCAAGTTTGTCGACGAAATCGTGCCCTTCTCCATCGCCCAAAAGAAGGGCGACCCCATCGTCTTTGTGGCCGACGAGTTCATCAACCGCAAGTCCAACGCCGAAGCCCTGGCCGGTCTGCGCCCCGCTTTTGACAAAGCCGGTGGCGTGACCGCAGGCAATGCGTCCGGCATCAACGACGGCGCGGCTGCCGTGATGGTGATGACGGCCAAAAAAGCCGCCGCCTTGGGCCTGACCCCGCTGGGCCGCATTGCCAGCTTTGCCACCAGCGGCTTGGACCCCGCCATGATGGGCATGGGCCCGGTTCCCGCCTCGCAAAAAGCCCTGGCCCGCGCCGGATGGAAGGCGCAAGACCTCGATTTGCTGGAAATCAACGAAGCCTTTGCCGCCCAGGCCTGCGCCGTCAACCAGGCCATGGGTTGGGACACGTCCAAGGTCAATGTCAACGGCGGCGCGATTGCCATCGGTCACCCCATTGGTGCGTCCGGCTGCCGTATTTTGGTCACCCTGCTGCACGAAATGCAGCGCCGCGACGCCAAACGCGGCATCGCCAGCCTGTGCATAGGCGGCGGCATGGGTGTTGCTCTGACCATCGAACGCTAAACCACATCCATTCAGTAGCCCGTCAATAACCAAAAAGGAGACAACCATGAGTCAAAAAGTAGCGTACGTCACCGGTGGCATGGGCGGCATCGGTACCGCCATTTGCCAGCGCCTGCACAAAGAGGGTTTCAAAGTCATCGCCGGTTGCGGCCCCACGCGCGACCACGTCAAGTGGATTGGCGAACAAGCGGCACTGGGTTACACCTTTTACGCCTCAGCCGGTAATGTCGGCGACTGGGATTCCACCGTCGAAGCCTTTACGAAAACCAAGGCCGAACACGGCAGCATTGACGTGCTGGTGAACAACGCGGGCATCACCCGCGACCGCATGTTCCTGAAAATGAGCCGCGAAGACTGGGACATGGTGATTGAGACCAACCTCAACTCCATGTTCAACGTGACCAAGCAAGTGGTGGCCGACATGGTGGAAAAAGGCTGGGGCCGCATCATCAACATCTCGTCAGTCAATGGCGAAAAAGGCCAGGCTGGGCAAACCAACTACTCGGCGGCCAAAGCGGGCATGCACGGTTTCTCCATGGCCTTGGCGCAAGAACTCGCCACCAAGGGCGTGACGGTGAACACCGTGAGCCCCGGCTACATCGGCACCGACATGGTCAAAGCCATCCGCGAAGACGTGCTGGCCAAGATCGTGGCCACCGTGCCGGTCAAGCGCTTGGGGGAACCCAGCGAAATTGCTTCCATCATCGCCTGGCTGGCCTCGGACGAAGGCGGCTACGCCACCGGCGCGGACTTCTCGGTCAACGGTGGTTTGCACATGGGCTGAGGCCGCGCTTTGGCTCTAGCGCCCTGGCGCTCGCAAAAAACCCGCCTAGGCGGGTTTTTTTGTGCGCCTTGCGGGCTTGTCGTCTCAGGCCATCAGTCCCTTGCACAACATATAGCCCGCCAGGCCATACAACAACACCGCAAACACACGCTTGAGCTGTGCCACTGGCACCCGGTGGGCGACGCCGGCGCCCCAGGGTGCGGTGAGCACGCTACAAGCGCCGATCACCCCCAGAGCGGGCAGCCACACATAACCCAGCGCGCCCTCGGGGAGTTCGGTGAGCGCAGAGCCGCTAATGATGTATCCAACGGTGTTCGCCAGCGCGATGGGGAAGCCCAGCGCCGCGCTGGTGCCCACTGCATTGCGCATGGGCACATTGCGCGAAACCATGAACGGCACGCTAATGAAGGCGCCACCGGCGCCCACCAAACCCGAAAGAAATCCGATCAGGCCCCCGGCGGTGGCCTGACCGCCAGGTCCGGGCATGTCGCGGCTGGGCAGGGGGGGCTTGTTCCGTAGCATCTGGGTGGCCGAAACACTGACAAACAACCCAAAGAAAACGGCAAGCCAGGTGCCTTTAAGAATGCTGAACATGCCGATGCTGGCGAGCGCTCCAC
>JARXAU010000015.1 GCA_029865675.1 Rhodoferax sp. | reverse complement strand
GCTTTAACCACGCGGCAGAGGTGTGGTGGCGCACCATGGAAGCCAAACTCAGCCGCCCCAAAAACCTGCGTGTTTACCGCATTCCCACCTTGGCGTCCCAAGCGCTGATTCCGCTGGCGCAGCGCAGCATGCAGTTGCAAGCCACGGTGCAAGAAGGCGTTTTGACGCTGAGCGACGACCGCAACACGGTGGAGATTGAGCCGGTTCGGTGGAAGTAAGTCCGCCAGGCGCCGCTCAGTCCTGCACCCCCTCCACAAAAAACTTTACCCGCCGCACGCCGTTCCACTCATCCGCGTCCAGGCGAAAGGCCATGGTCACTTTTGCGGGCAGGGGCTCGGTGTGGCCGAACCAGATGGCGTCTACCGGTTCGCCCTGGTGTTTGAGTTTGAGCGACAGGTGTTTTTCGCCCACCAGGCGCTGCGAAATCACTTCGACCTCTTCGCTGAAGGTGGGGGCGGCAAAGCCTTGGCCCCAGACGGCTTCGTGCAGGGTGTCGACCAGGTCGACGCGGCGGTAGGCGGGCAAGAGGGGGCCGTCGGTGGCCAGGCGGCGTTGCAGGGTGGCGGCGTCTAGCCACTCGTGGGCGACTTCGCTTAGGCCTTGCTCGAAGGTGTCCAAATGTTCCTCGGCAATGGTGCAGCCTGCGGCCATGGCGTGGCCACCGAAGCGCAGCAGCACGCCGGGGTAGCGCTTGGCCACCAGGTCCAGCGCGTCGCGCAGGTGAAAGCCGGGAATCGAGCGGCCCGAGCCCTTGAGTTCGTGCTCTTTGCCCGGCGCATGGCTGGCGGCAAACACAAAGGTGGGGCGGTGCAGCTTGTCCTTGATGCGCGAGGCCACGATGCCGACCACGCCTTCGTGGAAATCGGGGTCAAACACGCAAATCGCCGGGGGCGGCTCGTCGCCTTCGTCAAACAGGGACTCGGCCACCATCATCGCTTGTTCGCGCATATCGCCCTCAATCACCCGGCGCTCGCGGTTGATGCCGTCCAGGGTGCGCGCCAGCTCGTCGGCGCGCGCGGGGTCGTCGGTCAGCAAGCATTCAATGCCCAGCGTCATGTCCGACAGGCGCCCGGCGGCATTGATGCGTGGTCCCAGGGCAAAACCGAAGTCAAAGGTGGTGGCGTTTGCGGCCTGTCGGCCCGAGGCCACAAACAGCGCCGCCAGCCCGGCGGGCATGGCCAGCGCACGCACGCGTTTCAGACCCTGTGCGACCAAGCGGCGATTGTTGGCGTCCAGGCGCACCACGTCGGCTACCGTGCCGAGTGCGACCAAAGGAAGCAGTGCGTCAAGTTTGGGTTGGGTGGCCGCGTCAAACACGCCGCGCGCGCGCAGCTCGCTGCGCAGCGCCAGCAGCACGTAAAACATCACGCCCACGCCCGCCATTGCCTTGCTCTCAAAGGTGCAGCCGGGCTGGTTCGGGTTGACGATGACGTCGGCCTCGGGCAGGGTAGCGGCGGGCAGGTGGTGGTCGGTCACCAGCACTTGCAGGCCAAGTGCTTTGGCGTGGGCCACGCCCTCGATGCTGGCAATTCCGTTGTCCACGGTAATCAGCACATCGGCGCCTTGCTCCAACACGCGTTGGGCGATGGGCGCGGTCAGGCCATAGCCGTCGACCACGCGGTCGGGCACCAGGTAATTGACGTGTTGCGCGCCCAGCAGGCGCAGACCGCGCACCGCCACGGCGCAGGCGGTGGCGCCGTCGCAGTCGTAGTCGGCCACGATGCACAGGCGTTTTTGCGCGGCAATGGCGTCGGCCAGCAAGGTGGCAGCTTTGGTGACGCCTTTCAATCCGTTGGGTGGCAGCAGCTTGGCCAAGGCGTTGTCCAGCTCCTCGGGGCGGATCACGCCGCGCGCGGCGTAGAGCTGGGCCAAGAGCGGGTGCACGCCCGCTTGTTCCAGCGCCCAAACGCTGCGCGGGGGGATGTCGCGGGGGATGATGTTCATAAGGTCTTCAAAATACTTGTGGGGCGGGGCGCGTTAAAAGTGCCAAGAAGCAGACGCCACAGGCTGCGCGGCTGCTGGCTCCAGGTTTGGGCGCGGTGGCTGCCGCACAGGGTGAGGGTGATGGGGGCCGCGCCCGGCGCCAGATTGTTTTTGAGCGCTACCGCCATTTCGGCCAGCGGACCTGCATCCAGCGCGTGCCACGCCTGCACCCACGCCAAGGCGTCGTCGCGCAGTGCGGGAGCCGTCAGCGCATCCAGCACAGTAGCTTGCAGCAGGGGCGCTGGATTAGGCGGCAAGTCGCCCGTGCCGCTAAGCCAAAACGAGTTCACCATGGGCGCGCCACGGGCCACACGGGCGTCGTTAATGGGGTGGGTGTAGAGCAGCATTTGCATTTCGTTTTGCAGGCGGCGCAGTAGTTTGGCGGCGTTCTGGCGCGGCATCCAGCGGTCCACCGACTGGCCGCGCACCCGCTCCAGCGATGCCGTGGGCAGGGTGCGCAGGGCTTCGCCCTCTGCCAACCAGGTGCGGGCGTCCAGCCAGTGCAGCGTGAGGCCGTCTTCCAAAAAATAGGGCTGCATGGCGCGCATCAAGGCCTGCGAGTCGGCGTCGCTCAGGTCCAAACTAGCCGGGTCTTGCATGGAAATATGGTCGGCGTGCACCACGAGGTGGCAGGGGCTGACCAGGCCGTAGGCGGCGCTGGGTTTGAACAGGGGCAGGGCGGCGGCGCGGAGAGCGGCCCATGGAATCAGACCATCGGGGTAGGCGTCTTGGCACAGCACCCGCTCTGGCAGGGGCGAGAGGTCGTCTTCCGTCCCAAGCAGCGCGCCGCTGGGGCGAAGGGTGCGCAGCAGCGTGCGCAAATGGGGCAGTGCTAGCCGTTCCAGTGCCGCCTGGCATTGGGGCCCGGCGGCTGCGGCGAAGGGGATCACGAGGTGCATGGGGCCATTGTCCCGCACCGGCCAAGGTGGTCTTGTGGCGGCCCTGTCCTTCGGCGCGGTCCCCTGGCAGTCTGCCGCGCGCGCCTGCGACAATCGGCTCAAACGTCATCAAGGATTTGCAATGAAGTGGTTTTTTATGCTGGCCGTGGTGTTGGCTTGTGCTGGTTGCGCTGTGGTGGCCGTTGCTGACGCCGTGGTCACTACCGGGGCGGTGGTGGTGAAGACCGGCGTCAAAGCCGCCGGTGCGGTGGTGGGCGCGGTGCTGCCGGACTAGCCAAGTGACCACGCTACAAAACCTGCCCTTTGAGCTGCGCATCGGTTGGCGCTACACCCGCGCGGGCCGTTCCACCCGGCGCAACGGCTTTATCTCCTTTATCTCGGGCGTGTCCATGCTCGGCATTGCGCTGGGGGTGGCGGCGCTGATCATTGTGCTCAGCGTCATGAATGGCTTTCAGAAAGAGGTGCGCGACCGCATGCTCAGCGTGGTGTCGCACGTTGAAATTTATGCCCTGGGCGGCGTGGCGCTGCCCGATGTGGCGCAAACGCTCATGCAAGCGCGCGCCAACCCCCAGGTCGTGGGCGCAGCGCCATTCATTGCTGCGCAGGCCTTGCTGGCACGCGGCGAGGACATGAAAGGTGTGCTGGTGCGCGGCATTGACCCGGCGCTAGAGCCCGAGGTCACCGACCTGGCCACGCCGGGTCAGCAAGCGGTGTTGCAGCAGCTCCATCCGGGTGGTTTTGGCGTGGTGCTGGGCGGCGAGCTGGCCCGGTCCATGGGCGTGCGCTTAGGCGACGTGGTTACCCTGGTGGCCCCGAGCGGGCAGGTCACTCCCGCCGGCGTGGTGCCGCGCCTGAAGCAAATGACGGTGTTAGGCACTTTTGATTCGGGACACTTTGAATACGACTCCACGCTGGCGCTGGTGCATTGGCAAGACGCGGCCAAGGTATTTCGCTTAGAAGGCCCCACCGGCGTGCGCCTCAAGCTGCGCGACTTGCACCAGGCGCGTCTGGTGGCGCAAGACCTGAGCGACACGCTGGGCGGCGGCTACTTGGTGCGCGACTGGACGCGGCAAAACCGCAGCTGGTTTGCCGCCGTGCAGGTAGAAAAACGCATGATGTTCATCATCCTCACCCTGATCGTGGCAGTGGCCGCGTTCAACCTGGTCAGCACCTTGGTGATGACGGTCACCGACAAGCGTGCCGACATTGCCATATTGCGCACCCTGGGAGCCAGCCCGGCCAGCATCATGGGCATTTTTATGGTGCAAGGGGCGATGGTGGGGCTGATCGGCACGGGCGCGGGCTTGCTGCTGGGCTTGGGCGTGGCCTTCAACATCGACGTCATCGTGCCCGCGCTGGAGCGCTTGTTGGGCGCCACGTTTTTGCCGCAAGACATTTACCTGATTAGCCGCATGCCCAGCGACCCGCAGCGCGCCGACATCTTGCCCGTGGCGCTGATCAGCCTGGCCATGGCCTTTGTCGCCACGCTCTACCCCAGCTGGCGCGCCTCCCAAGTCAACCCCGCCGAGGCGCTGCGCTATGAGTAATTCAACGCCCATCCTGCAATGCCAGGGCCTGCGCAAGCGCTTTCTGGAGGGGCGCCTGGACGTGACCGTGCTCCAAGGCATTGACCTCGAAGTGTGGCGTGGCGAAACCCTGGCCATCGTCGGCACCTCAGGCTCGGGCAAATCGACGCTCTTGCACTTGCTCGGTGGCCTGGACGCGCCCAGCGGCGGCAGCGTGCACCTTTGCGGGCAGGCGCTCGCGGATTTGGATGCAGCCGCGCAAGGCCGCTTGCGCAACCGGCACCTGGGTTTTGTCTACCAGTTCCACCATCTCTTGCCCGAATTCAGCGCGCTGGAAAACGTGGCCATGCCGTTGACCATCCGCCGCGCCGCGCCCGCGCAAGCCACGGCCCAGGCCAGCGCCATGCTGGAGCGCGTGGGTTTGGCCCAGCGCCTGTACCACCGCCCGGCCGAACTCTCGGGCGGCGAACGCCAGCGTGTGGCCATCGCCCGCGCTTTGGTCACCCGGCCCGACTGCGTGCTGGCCGACGAGCCCACCGGCAACCTGGACCGGCGCACCGCCGACGGCGTGTTTGACCTGATGCTCGACCTGGCCCGCGAACACGGCACCGCCTTTGTGCTGGTCACGCACGACGCCGCCCTGGCGCGGCGCTGCAGCCGCCAATTGCGCCTGGACCAGGGCCGATTGCAAGCCTTGGCGCAAGCCTGATGGGCGTGGGCGCGCGCGATTGCTCCCCGCGCCCACAGGCCTTGCGCTAAGCATGGCCTGGATAGACACCCATTGCCACCTGGATGCGCCCGAGTTTGGCGCTGCGGATGAGGCTGACGCGGTGCGCCAAGCAGCGCGCGAGGCAGGTGTTGCGCATTGCGTCATTCCCGCAGTAGAGGCCGCTAACTGGAGTGCCGTGCGCACGCTGGCGCATCGCTGGGGCGACAGTTATTGCCTGGGCATCCACCCGCTGTATGTGCCACAGGCCAGTGACGCCGATTTGCAGGCGCTGGATGCGCAACTGCGCTTGCACCGTGA
>JARXAU010000220.1 GCA_029865675.1 Rhodoferax sp. | reverse complement strand
CGACTTGCCCGCGCGTTCGAGCCCCTCAATGAAGTGGGTCAATCCGCCGGTCGCATACATGTTGCACGCCGGGGTGCCGCTTCTGCAGGCTGCAGGTGCCTATTTTCCGGGCTTGCAGGCGCAGCCCGCTGCCGTGCATCGCGTTGCCCTGGAAGCCTACCCCGGCATGGTGGCACGCGAAATCTTAGGCGTGCGCAGCTACAAAAGCGACGACCGTGCCAAGCAAACGCCAGAGCGTCTGATCGCACGCAAAGACTTGGTAAACGCCCTTGAGCTGGGTCAGTCACGCTGGCAGCTGCGCCTGCGTCTGAGCCACGCCCAGCGCGACGCCTTGGTGGCCGATGCCTCAGGCGACGCTTTGGACGCCGTGTTGTGCCTGGTCCAAGCCGCTTGGGCAGATCTGCGCCACCGGCAAGGCGTCCCCTTGTACGGACTGCCATCCACCATGGACCGGCTCGAAGGCTGGATTGTCGGTGCCTGAACGCACAGCAGTCGGGTGTATAACCCGACCCGATTCCTGATGAAAACCTGGGTGCCTGCAGGCACCCCAACTAACAGAAAGAAAGTTTTATGGGTGCGCAGTGGAAAGCAAAAGGCAAGGAACTTGCTGCAAACGCCAAGGGCAGAGCCTTCGGCAAACTGGCCAAAGACATCATGTTGGCTGCACGCAACGGGGCCGATCCAGCGTCCAATGCCCGTTTGCGCTTAGTTGTCGAACAGGCACGCAAGATCTCCATGCCCAAGGACACCCTGGACCGTGCCATCAAAAAAGGTGCGGGTCTGACCGGTGAGGCGGTCAGTTTTGAGCATGTGGTCTACGAGGGCTTTGCGCCCCACCAAGTGCCGCTGATGGTGGAGTGCCTGACCGACAACGTGAACCGCACCGCGCCCGAGATGCGGGTGCTATTTCGCAAGGGGCAGCTGGGTACATCAGGCTCGGTGGCCTGGGACTTTGCCCACGTGGGAATGATTGAGGCTGAAGCCGCTGCCAGCGGTGCCGACGCCGAACTCGCGGCCATTGAAGCAGGTGCACAAGACTTTGAGCCTTCGGATGACGCAGGCGTGTGCGTCTTCCTGACGGATCCGGCCGACCTGGACTTGGTGAGCCGCGCACTGCCAGGGCAAGGTTTCACGGTGCTATCAGCGAAACTGGGCTACAAACCCAAAAACCCAGTGAACCCCGCCAAGCTCAGCGCCGAGCAGCTCGAAGAAGTCGAGGCTTTTTTAGCTGCGATAGACGCCAATGACGATGTGCAGAACATCTATGCGGGTTTGGCTGGCTGAGCGCTGCACTGCTGCCACACACTTAAACTTCCGAGCAGGCGGCCATTGAAGGCGGCCCCCTGAGGCTTTAGTCGGTGGGTTGGCGGCAGATTTCACACCCCAAATTGCGCCGCATTTGAACCTGCGTCCACTGCATGATTCGTCCATCAAGCATAAGCAGACGCCCCACCAGGGGCTCACCTACGTGGGCAATCAGTTTGAGTGCTTCGGCCGCCTGCGTCGCGCCGATGATGCCGACCAGTGGCGCAAACACCCCCATAGTTGCACAGCGCGCCTCGTCGGGCACCAAGCTCGGTGGAAACACGCAGGCATAGCAAGGTGACGCCGTGTTGCGAGAGTCGTAAACGGTTATCTGGCCATCCATCCGAATGGCTGAGCCCGACACCAGCGGTTTGCCGTGGAGTACGCAGGCGGCGTTAATGGCCTGCCGAGTGGCAAAGTTGTCACAGCAGTCCAACACCACGTCGGCGCCCGGCACGAGCCTCTCAAGCAAGGCAGCATCGGCACGCATTGCCAAGGCCTGGACCATCACGTGCGGGTTGAGTCGCCTCAGCGCAATTTGCGCAGACTCCACCTTCGGCCTGCCGACGCTGGCTGTAGTGTGGGCAATTTGACGTTGCAGGTTGGTCAAATCAACCACGTCATGGTCGACTAAGGTGATATTGCCGACGCCGGCGCAGGCCAGGTACATCGCGGCCGGCGAGCCCAGCCCCCCAGCACCGATGACCAACACATGGCTATTCAAAATTCGGGTTTGGCCCTCGAAACCGATGTCGTCTAGAAGCAAGTGGCGCGAGTAGCGCAGCAGCTCTTCATCCTGCAAACTGCGCCCGCTCATTACACTCAATCTTCTTTGAGTTCTGCTTTGCGCTCAACCAGTGTCTTGCTGGTGAGTACCGGAAGACCTTTAAGTTGCTTAATGGCCTGGGCGAGTTGAAAGTCTTTGTCGCTTCCAAACTCCGGCGCCCTGCGTTCGGTGACCGGTTTGCGAGACTCCTCCTCCAGCCGTTTGAGCGCTTCTTCACGGGCTTTTTCGTGGGCTGCGTCTTTCTTTTCCGCGCCTTGGCCGCTGGCCAGGTGCTTTTCAAGGTCAGCCTCGCGGGTCCGCAGCGCGGCGTAGGGGCTGCCTTCTTCGGTCTCGTCCACCATAACATCGGGAACGATGCCCTTGGCTTGGATCGATTTGCCCTTGGGCGTGTAATACCGCGACGTGGTGATTTTCAAGCCGGTATCCGGGCCCAGGGGCCGAAAGGTCTGCACCGAACCCTTTCCGAAGGTTTGGCTGCCCATAATGACGGCGCGTTGGTGGTCTTGCAAGGCGCCCGCCACGATTTCGCTGGCCGATGCAGACCCCTCGTTCACCAGTACGACCAAGGCCACTTTTTTCAACGCTGCTGGCAGGTTCTTCAACGGATCTGCACCTGCGCGCCCTTGGTAATCTGCTGCAACAGCCCGCAGCGTTTGCTTGCTTTCAGCCGTTTGGCCGTTGGTGGATACCACCGTGACATTATCTGGCAAGAAAGCGGCAGAAATCGCCACCGCAGCGTTCAGCAGTCCCCCCGGGTCATTGCGCAGGTCCAGAACCAATCCCTTGAGCTTGGGGTCTTGCTTGTAGAGTTCATTAACCTTTTTGACAAAGTCATCCACCGTGCGTTCTTGGAATTGGCTAAGCCGAATCCATCCATAGCCGGGTTCGATCAATTTGCCACGTACCGACTGTTGTTTGATTTCCTCTCGAATGATGGTCACCGGAAAGCTGCGGTTCTCGTCCTTGCGGTAAATTGTCAGAATCACTTTGGTCGCAGGTTCGCCGCGCATGCGCTTGACGGCCTCGTTCAGGCTCAGGCCTTTGACAGCCGTGTCATCAATCTTGGTAATCAGGTCGTTGGTTTTGACGCCCGCACGAAAGGCGGGAGAGCCCTCAATGGGCGAAACCACCTTGACAAGGCCATCTTCCTGGGTGATTTCAATTCCGACCCCTACAAATCTGCCGGCCGTGCCTTCACGGAACTCCTTGTAGGCTTTTTTGTCAAAGTAACTGGAATGCGGATCAAGACTCGACACCATGCCTGAAATCGCGTCGGTGATGAGTTTTTTCTCATCGACCTGCTCCACGTAGTCGCTCTTTATGAGGCCAAACACGGTAGACAGTTGCTGCAGCTCTTCCAGCGGCAAAGGCCCCAGCGTGTTACGTGCCACGGTTTGCAGCGACACGGTGCTCATGGCTCCGGCTACCACGCCGATCGTTACCCAGCCCGCGATTTTCAGTTTTTGACCCATATAGATTCCATTTGTTGGTCGCCGATGCGCTGTGCACCCGCCGTACTGCACTCGCAAGCTAAGCCCTGATCTGCGAGTCGCACAGGGATTCCGGAAAGTGGAAAAAATTGCCTATGTGCGCCGGTACCGCTTGCGCTTTTAGGCCGCTTTTCCCTGCTCCGCCACCGCGTGCGCGGCGCGCTCTGCTGCCTGCGCGTCGCCCAGATAGTAGTGTGCAATGGGTTGGAGTTGAGCGTCGAGCTCGTATACCAATGGAATGCCATTGGGTATGTTGACGCCAACGATGGCCTCATCCGAGATGCTGTCGAGGTGTTTGACCAGCGCGCGGATCGAATTTCCGTGCGCCGTTACCAAGATGCGCTTGCCGGCACGCAGGCCTGCGGCCATGGATTCGTTCCAAAAGGGTATCACCCGGTCCACGGTGTCTTGGAGGCATTCGGTGAGCGGGATTTGTTCAGGCTGAAGCTTGGCGTAGCGCTTATCGGAGCGTTCGCTACGAGGGTCACTCGCCTCAAGTGAGGGCGGCGGTGTGTCGTAACTGCGCCGCCATGCCAGCACCTGCGCATCGCCGTATTTCTTGGCTACTTCGGCCTTGTTCAGGCCTTGCAGGGCACCGTAGTGGCGCTCGTTGAGGCGCCAAGAGTGCACAACCGGCAGCCAAGTGCGGTCCATCGCATCAAGGCAGTGCCAAAGCGTGTGCGTGGCGCGTTTAAGCATGCTGGTGTATGTGATGTCGAAGTCGTAACCCGCTTCACTGAGAAGCTTGCCTGCAGTGGCCGCCTGTTCAACCCCTAGTGCCGTCAGATCTACGTCCGTCCAGCCCGTGAACCGGTTTTCAAGATTCCAGGTGGATTCACCATGGCGGAGCAGAACGAGTTTGTACATACAAAAGAGGTGACGAGTGGGGGAATACAAAGGCAATTGCGGGCTAAATCTGCGCAAGGGTGCGCCTGCGAAGCCTGCCATTCTAAAATGCGCCCGCTTAAGTACCCATCCTTCAAGGAAACCTAGTGAAATTTATTATTGACAACTGGATGCTCATTGCGCTGGCTCTGCTTTCTGGCGCACTTTTACTCGCTCCCATCATCCAAGGCGCAGTTGCCACCGGCTTGGGTGCCAACGAAGCGGTTCAACTTATGAACCGCGAAAAAGCGGTCGTTGTTGATGTGTGCGAACCTAACGAATTTGCGGCAGGACACGTGGTCGGAGCAAAAAACATCCCCCTCGGTGACTTGCAAGCGAAGTTGAGCAATGCCGTGAAAAACAAAAAGCTACCCATCATCTTGGTGTGCCAGTCCGGTGCCCGCTCTGGTCGCGCCGTGGCCACCGCCAAAGGGCTGGGTTTCGAGCAGGTTCATTCATTGGGCGGTGGCTTGGTGGCCTGGAAAGCCGCCAGTTTGCCCCTAGAAAAGTCCTGATCCCCTTGCCTTCGGGCACGTCCACCCCCCCCCCCCAGTTATGCAGGAGCCCCCTATGCAAGCCGTCAAGATGTACACCACCGCTGTCTGCCCTTATTGTGTTCAAGCCAAACGGCTATTGAAATCCAAGGGCGTAGAGCACATTGAAGAAATCCGCATCGATGTCAACCCGCAAGAGCGTGCAGAAATGATGAACATCACTGGACGGCGTACGGTCCCACAGATCTTTGTCGGCGCAACCCATGTGGGGGGGTGCGATGATTTGGTCGCTCTCGACAACCGAGGCGAACTTGTGCCGCTCCTAATGCAGGCTTAAGCGAGGCCCGCGTAGGCTTGGCGGCACCTCTCCGGTGCTGACATAATTGGACGCACGGCGGGCCTTATTGGCACGCTGACTGTTTACCAAGCCCACCGGCCGTCTCGCGGGTGGGCTTTGTTTTAACTTCCCTGAGAGAAACAACCATGGCAGACCAAGAACCCGTATTCCAGATCCAACGCGTGTACCTCAAAGAGGCGTCCTTGGAGCAACCTAATTCGCCTGCGATCTTGCTGGACCAAGAGCAGCCATCTGTTGACATCCAGCTCGGTGTAGAAGCAAACCCAGTGGCCGAGGGCATCTTCGAAGTGTGCGTCACAGCCACGGTACAAACCAAGATACAGGACAAGACCGTGTTTTTGGTTGAAGTCAAGCAAGCGGGAATCT
This sequence comes from Rhodoferax sp., assembly GCA_029865675.1. GTDB lineage: Bacteria > Pseudomonadota > Gammaproteobacteria > Burkholderiales > Burkholderiaceae_C > Allorhodoferax. The sequence continues at coordinate 4,914 of JARXAU010000220.1, read as the reverse complement.
TTGAAATTCGAAACCTGGCCCAGGAGCAAATGGGTCAGATTATGGGTATCGCTTGTCCCCAAATCGTGTATCCCTACCTGCGCGGCAATGTGGCGGACCTGATCCAGCGCGGCGGTTTTCCGCCAGTTCATTTGTCGGAAATCAACTTTCAGGCGATGTACGAGCAGCAGCAAAACCAGGCCCTGTCCACGGGCGAAGCGACTAGCTTGCCGCAGTAAAGGCTTTCCAGTTTCGCTTTAAATCGCCTCGCCCATCCCCGCATGGTGATGAAGATTTCAATCATTGGGGCCGGGGCGTTTGGCACCGCGCTTGCCATTCGTGCATGCCAAAGTGGTTCACACCGCGTCAGCTTGTGGTCGCGTACTGCAGCGCACCGGGTTGCATTGAAAAGCCAGCGTGAAAACGTGCGCTATCTTCCCGGATTTACGCTTCCGCCCACGCTGGCCATTTCGCAGTTGGAGGGCGATGCGCTTCAGGCAGAGCTTAAAGACCAAGACTTGGTGGTCGTCGCAACCCCTGTAGCAGGGCTGCGTGGTGTGCTGAGCATGCTCGCTGGAGTCGATGTGCCCTTGGCTTGGGTCTGCAAAGGATTTGAGTCTGCGCAGCATGATGCCGGTTGCGGGTTGATGGGCCATGAAATTCAGTCGCAGGTAGCGCCCCAAAGGCAAGCCGGTGTTCTCAGTGGGCCGAGTTTTGCCCAAGAGGTGGCCCGTGGGCAGCCCACCGCACTGGTAGCAGCGAGTGCCCATGCAGCCGTGAGCCAAGCCTTGGTAGGCGCCTTTCATAGCCCGGTGCTGCGCGTTTATTCCAGTAGCGATGTGATCGGCGTAGAAGTCGGTGGCGCCGTCAAAAACGTGCTGGCAATCGCCACGGGCTTGTGCGACGGTTTGTATTTGGGGCTTAACGCCCGCGCAGCCTTGATCACGCGTGGACTGGCCGAAATGACGCGTTTGGGTACGGCTCTGGGCGCCCATGCGGAAACATTTATGGGTCTCAGCGGCCTGGGTGACCTGGTCTTGACTGCCACAGGCGACCTGTCACGCAACCGCCGCGTGGGCTTGGCTTTGGCACAGGGCAAGTCGCTGGCGCAGGTTGTGGACGCCTTGGGCCATGTCGCCGAGGGCGTCTACACCGCACATACTGTGGTGCAAAGGGCCCACTCTCTTGGGCTAGAGATGCCCATTGCCCAAGCAGTGGTTGACTTACTCGATGGTCGCCTGCAGCCGCAACAGGCCGTTCAAGCGCTGATGGGCCGTGGGCCGGGCCAAGAGTTTTAGGCGGCGCTTTTAGGCCCTCGCGCTTCTGTTGAGGTGAGTGCGGCCTTCATGGATAGGCCCACATCAGCGCAATGTGCTTTCGGGACTTCCAGAACGGTCCGGTGTTTAGAGCGGTTGCAATCGTCTGACTGCTGAGAAATTGCTTCATGGGGGCAGGATCATGTCGATTTGTTTTGTGTAATGAAATCTGTGCGATGTATGCTCCGACGCGTAGTTTGCGATGACTTCTTATGTTTTTACGGATTATCTGAAATGAAAAGCCCCACACTTTTTTTGATCACCACACTGTCCATCATCGGGGCAGCGCAAGCCCAAGTTGCGGCGCCGAAGCACGACGTCTATCTTGGCTTAGGGTTGCCCGGTGTCGTTGCGCTGGGTTACGCGGTCCCTTTAGGTCAAACCTGGGGGGTGCGCGCTGAATACGCCGGGGGTCCCAAGCTCAGCCAGGACGGCTCTAACAACGGCGTCGCTTACACAGGCTCGGTGAACGCGAGCCACTTTGGCGGCTTTGTGGATTGGTTCCCGTTTGGCAACGGTTTTCGTCTGGTTGGGGGCTTCACGGCAAATGATGCGAAGGCCAGCCTCATCGGTAACGGCACAGGTACCGCGACGATTAACGGAAAAACGGTTTCCATGGTGGGTCAAACCTTCAATGTTGACATCAAGTTTCCATCAACCACGCCATACATCGGAATCGGTTACGGGCATCAAAAATCTGACCTACCCGGACTTGGGTTTTACGCTGACGCTGGTCTGATGTTTGGAACCTTTACCACAGCTGTTACAACAAGCCTTACAAACGCCACGATTGATGGTGTAACCATCACGCAAGCAGACGTGGATGCGCAAACGCAGAGCATGCGAGACTCTATCGCCAAGTTCAACTTGTTGCCGCGCATCGCTGCAGGCGCCACCTACCGCTTTTAAGTTTCCTCTAGGGACTGCGCGACATTGCGCACAAAAGAGTTGAAGACTGGCTCAAAAAGACGTGCGAAGCGTTCCATACACCGCAAAACTAGCTCGCACACAAGCTCGGCTTCGCCAATTCCCCCGAACCGAGGCCTTGCTAAAATTGCCCCCGCCGCGCCGTGACGAGGCGTAGAGCGGGGAAAAAGCACTGCGGGGTGTAGCTTAGTCTGGTAAAGCGCTACGTTCGGGACGTAGAGACCGGAGGTTCGAATCCTCTCACCCCGACCATATCTGGCGCAACCAAGCCTTGTTTTTTGTATCAAAACGGGCGGTTTTGTTGTCTGTCAGCATCCAGTAGATTGCCCATCGGTAAGGCATCGATGGGCGTCCTGTGGGCTCCACGGACCTAAGCGTGGAGTGAGCGGAGCTCTCGGTAGACCACTTTTAACATGCGGACTAGCGGATGTTGGGGCCACGAGATGAAGCGTCAAGCACGGTGACGCCTGGGCTTGACGCTTGTTCGTGGGTACATGAGCACCCGCCCCTGCGCGACCCGATGTCCGCTCGCGGCAGTGCTAGTACCTGCTCCATGTCATGAACAAAAGTACGCGCATCAGCCCCAATGCAATCATGTCCAAGCTGCGCTGCCATGGTCCGCGCAGCGCATAGGTGTTTTGATCTACACGCACTGACTTGGACTGCAGCGCGTCGAGCAGGCGCTGTCGCAGCAGCTTTGCAAACGGGCCGTCGCGCACCATGATGTTGGCCTCACGGGCCAGGAGCAAACTCAAGGGGTCGAGGTTGGACGATCCAACCGTGGCCCAGCGCTGGTCCACCACCGCCACCTTGGCGTGCAGGAAGCCTCCGGTGTACTCGTAAATCTCGACACCGGCATCAAGCAAGGCCCCGTACACCGTCCGAGCGCCGTGGTACTGCATGAAGTACTCATAACGCCCCTGCAGCAGCACCCGCACCCGCACACCACGCTGCGCAGCGTGGGCCAGCGCGTGGCGAAGCTTGCGTCCTGGTACGAAGTACGCGCTTGCAATCAAGACTTCGCTGCGCGCGTTGGCGATGGCTTTTCTGTAAGACTGCTCGATACTGCTCCGGTTGCGCAGGTTGTCCCGCAAAACCAAGGCTGCACAGGCACCGTCACCCGGCGCGGGCGGGCCAGCCACAGCGGGCAGGCGTCCAGCGGCTTGAACCTGTAACTGTTGGGCGCGTTTCCAGTGCCGATGCTCGACCTGGCGAACAATGTCTAGCCGCGCCCAAAACTGCTCCATAGTGGCTTGCACCTCTTCAGCCAGCAAACCCCGCACCTGCACCGCAAAATCAAAGCGTGGGCTTGGCAGCACACCGTAATTGGGGTCGGTGAAATCATCCAGCACATTGATACCGCCGCAAAACGCCACCGTACTGTCCACCACACACAGTTTGCGGTGCAGACGTTGCCAACGTCCCGGCACCAACATAGTCCAATACCGCACCGGCGAAAACTGGTGCCACTGCACGCCCGCCTCTGCAAAGCGCTGCGCCCAAGCGGGTGGTATTGCAGGCGTGCCCACTCCGTCCACCACAAGATACACCGCGACGCCACGCGCGGCCGCGCGCACTAAGGCTTGCGCAAGGCGCTCGCCCTGGCTGTCGAAGTTAAAGATGTAAGTCTCTAGCCGTACCTGATAAAGACTGGCGTCGACTTCGGCAATCACAGCGGCGAACAGCTCTACCGCACCCTGCAGCAGGCGCACCTGTTGGTGGGAGTTGAAGCGGGTGTGTGCCATGGTCAGGCGGCGTTCTGCAGCTCGAACTCGGCGATCAGTGGCAAGTGGTCCGACAGGCGAGGCCAATTGCCGCCCCGCGGCACCTCAAGCCCCAAGGGACGCAGTCCCCGCGCAAAAACATGGTCGAGCTGCACCAACGGCAAGCGTGAAGGAAAGGTGGGAAAACCCGCCTGACGCCAGGCCGACAAGCCTACGCTGCCCAATTCACGCTCCAGCAAGCCGCCCCATTCGTTGAAGTCGCCCGCCACCAACACCGGCGCCGTCGGCGCGATTTCGCGCGCAATGTAGCGACCCAGCTGCTGGAGCTGACGCTGGCGGCTTGCCCGCACCAAGCCCAAGTGCACTACCAAGACGTGCAAGTTTTGCCCGTGCACAGTGAGCTCCACGTGCAGCAGGCCACGCTGCTCAAACCGGTGGTCTGATATGTCCTCGTGCTGGTGCGCCAACACCGGCCAGGGTGACAAGACGGCGTTACCATGTTCGCCATGGCGGGTGGTGGCGTTGGTACGGTAAACGGCAGCGTAGCCGTCAGGTGCCAAAAATTCCGCTTGAGGAAGGCTTGGCCAGTGGGCGAAAAACTTTTCCTCGCGCCGGTGCAGCTTGCGCACCTCTTGCAGGCACACCAGATCTGCGCCAAATCGGGATATGGCGTGGCCGAGGTTGTGTATCTCCAAGCTGCGTCCCGGCCCGATGCCACGCACGCCCTTGTGAATGTTGTAGGTCACCACCCTTAAGGTCTGCGACATGTTCAGGGCGCGCGGGATGCAAATCGCGGCAAAAGCGTGCAGGCTTCCGCGTTGGAGGGGGAAAAACACAGGTCCGCCGCCTCGCGGTAATGCAGCCACTGGTAGTGGGTGTGTTCACGTGGATCCAGTTGGATTGGGGTACCAGTAGGCACTTGCAGGCCAAACAAGTGCTCGGTGTTGAAAGCGACCCCTGGCGTATAC
>JARXAU010000198.1 GCA_029865675.1 Rhodoferax sp. | reverse complement strand
CCTCTTCGCCTTTATGCTTTGACGCACCACACGATGGCGTCTCCCATCGCGAAGCACGCCAAAGCGCATCCACACTTCAGGATCAACCTTGAGAGGCATCACCATCATGGATTCAAGGTTGACAAAAACGCCGTGAGCCTCGATCCACCCCTGGGTGAATAACTGCCACAGGATATTGCCTGCGCAATCGGCCAGAGTCGGATTGATGAACAGACTTTGCTTTGATAGTGCCTCGGCCAAGGAACATGACGGGGTGTCATCCTTCTCCTCCTGCGCTGGATCTATCAGCTCGGGATACAGCTCACCCACGTGGGGCAAGCGCAATTTGTCATCGGTCACCCGTTTGCTGCTGCTGACTTGACCCAGCACCACCTGGCCGTCGGCCTTGCGATTGCCCAGGTCCAGCCAATATCGGATGCCGCCCGAGGGGGCTTCCAGCCCACGCAGGATTGCGAGGCGGGCCGCCCGGTTATCGACCGCACCAATGACAATGTCGAAACCGCCCAGTGTTGCGCTTGTATCGATCCTCTGGACAAAGCTTGACCAAACCGCGTTCTCCAGCGCCATATTGGCCCGGTTGATCAGGACATCTGACTTGAAACTCCCGACGTCACCTGGATAGAAGTTCTGCCGTCCGATATTGGCCGGTGAAACCACGTCAGGGTCAACGACTGAGACCTGCAAGCCGTGTGGGTGGCCAAGCGCCCGCATCGCACGATGGAGGTTCACCAATTTCGGCACGATCTGGCTGCCAGTACCGCCCGCCCCAACCAGCAGAATTTTCACCTTCTTTGTCAGTAGCGAAGCTGGAAGGCTGTGCTTCAGTTGCATAGCGTGACCTCCAAGGTCCCATCAGGCGTCACACTGGCATCCCAGCACATGCCCAGCATGTTCAAGCGGACAACCGATGTCATCTCCTCAGAATCAAGTGAGCCTATGACGCCACTAAAGCGCATCGTGCCCCGGTCGTCTGAATCGTCCTGCGACGAAAAGAAGGCGGGGAAGGTGCCATGGCTGTGCATGTCAAGGACCAGGTGTTCCTCTGGCCCTAGCAAAACTTCAAAGTATTCGATGTAGCCTGCGCTGGCTCGCAAAGCCGGACGCAGGCAGTAACGCCACTCCCCCGTCTCTGCGTTCCAAATGAAGGCCGCGGCTGACTCGTCGGGCAATGCTGCTATCGCATCGCGACAGAACTCCCGGCGCAGCACGTTTGGAATGGGTCCGCACTTGAGTTTGACGTAAGGCTTTGCATCTCCGTAGGGAAGTGCAACGACAGACGGCGCAATTAGGTGCAGCATCGTCATCCAGGGTAAAGCGACTTCGCGCCACAATCCTCCGCTGGCAGCAACGTAACGTGTCCCGAAGTTGCAAGGTTCTTCCAGTTCCCCTTCGCGCGGTGCAATGACCGTAGGAAACATGTGTTGGATAGTTTGGTCTAGCGACATTCAGAACTCCTGTCCTGTGGCAACGGCCACGTTGTCGGGGCCGCCTTCCAGTGTGAGCAAATCGCCGACAAAGAGATCAAGGTCCACCAGCACTTCACTAGGAAAGGCCGACGGCGATTTTTCCACCATCGAAAGCCAAAATTCGACCGGATCGACATGCTTGGTGAGCTGACCCGTTTCAACATCGCCAGGATGGGTAAACGTTGATTCAAAAAATGCACTTGTCCAGCCCAGCACATCGTCCCGAGCCTCCTCGCCCGGGGTAACGGTGCTGCCAAGGCATACCGCGCCTGTGCTAGCTACGTTGAGCAGTGGCGCCTGGCAAAGTTGATCAGTCTGGATGGGCCTCTCATTCCCGCGGACTGCATACACGTAAAGATGTCGCTCATTGAGCATCCAAACCATGGCCGGCAGCGGACACACGCCTTGCGACGTGCATTGAATGCCAGCATCATTTTGGACATTAAGGAACATTGGGCGCTGCATCGGTGGCGTCCACCAGATCAGCTTCCCCATTCCCTTGGCCAAAACACTGGGGTCGCACCATTCCATTCGCGGCTGCTCGTCGAACCCAAGTGCTCTTACCATGGTCAGGTAATCATAGGGAACCAATGGACGCCCCGGGCGAATGATGGGCTTGCCGGCAAATTCCTCCACAGGGTGTACCGTCGCAATAGCCTCTTTTCCGTAACCCTCAGGCCTTTGCCTGGAGTAAAGCAACAAAGCGGAACTCAGGACATAGCGGTCTTCCTGAAGGTTCACTGCCAATTCTTTCATTTCGTATCTCCAATTTTGGAAAGCGCTATCCCCAAACGGGCAAGGCGCCCATCCGGGTTAAAAATTTATCTATGCGAAGGCGATCCACTAGGAATCTTCACCCTCGCGAAAGTGCGCAAGCAGATTCCCAAGCGCATTCCACTGCACGAGGTAGTGGCGAATCTGCTTCACGAATTGTTTTATCTCCCTGCTTGAAGCGTCCAATGGAACGCTGATTCGACACAGGCATTCCACGCCGTAACCTGATTCGTATAGGTATTGTTCGTGCATTTCCACCACCTTTCCAGGACAGTCAAATTCGTCCCAGACAAGGAAGCAGGCTGCACCCATTTGCTCTTCGTCATCCAACTGTTTCCACTGAAAACCACCCTTTTTCTTTGCAAAGAGGCGGTGCAGGGCAATGGCGTCCTGAAGCACGACCGCTGCTACCGCCCCTGCAGCTTGCAATACCTTGGAAATGTTTTCTGCCTGCTTGTTGCGCAGGTACTTCGGAAACGCCTCTCTTTTGCGACTGACCCAGCCCAGTAAATGGGCATGGCCGCCGACCGAGTCCAGCACCTCACTGGGCATCACGTTCTGGTCCTTAGCAAGCTCTGCGACGGTTTCCTCAAGTTCATCCGGTGTGGAAGGCTCTTCACCATTCTGAGCGAGTATTTCTAGCGCGAATTCCTCATCGGTCAATGCGCAGTGAAACATGTGTTCGGCAAGTTCGCCCATCTTTCTCGGGCTGTACAACGGTATGCCTTGTCCTTCGGATCGCTCAAGCACACCAACGACGTACCAGCCCAGACCGGGCTCGATGTTCTCCAGGGATTCGATTACCGGCTTAAGCCGGTGAACCTGAAGTGAAGCGTCAGCATTCATCAAGAACGTGATCTTGGAATCCGAGACTTGCCAATGAGGGAATCCGCGCAAACATGAGCGCGCGTTACTGCCAATTGCATCGTCGATCCAGGCCTGAAGTTGCTTTTGAACAAAGCCCACCAGGTTGTCGGGGTCGAGCTCGCAGTCTGGGAACTTAAAACCCACTTGTGCAGCCTCTAATGAAAACTTCGCCAGTGCTTGCAGTATGTGGTTTTGACTGCCGATATGGCTAGGCACTTCTGGGTCAAAGTGCGGAAGTAGGAATGTCCCATGGCTTTTCATGGGGCGTGTAAACGCTTCAAGCGTCATGGAAACCTCCAAAAAAAGGAGCCCATGCCCTTGCGGAGCGATGAGCCCCGGTTGGGTTAAAAAAGGCGTGCAGCGGAAGATCCGTGACGCGGGAGGCACGTGGCCTGGTAGCCCATATTTTCCGCTCAAGTTCGGTGCGATGTTCTGATTGGTGAAACAAAATCTGAACGCGAAGGGAAATGGCGACAACAGCTGCGTGTTGAGTGCACACTTTTGAAGTAACTTTTAGGAGTACAGAATGGCAACTGCAAAGAAAGTGGCATCCAAAGCCGCAGTGAAAAAAGTAGTCATTCCAGCACCTGCGCTCGCAAAGGCGCTCGAGCCCGTCGCCAAAGCTCCAGCGAAAAAGGCTGTGGTACGAAAGACGGTAGCTGCCATCGCCAAATCGAGCGCAAAAATTGCCGCATTGGCTGAGCGCAAAGCAAAAATCTCGACCGACATCGCTGACTTGAAGGCGGCTCGTGCAGCATTGAAGGCGCTGGTTGCAGCAGCAGCTCCAATTGCACCTGTTGCAGCGAAGAAGGCTTCGATGTCCGTAGCCCCTGCAAAAAGGACACGGGCCACTTCGAAGAAGTAAGCAAACGGCACACTTTTGTGCCCTCCAAAAAAAAGCCCTCGACGAGGGCTTTTTTGGTTATGAGATTGAAAGCAGACGGGTCGCAGTGGAGCCCCCAGTAAAGGGGCTCCATGCGGGTTGATGAATTGGTCGTTAGGTCTCAGACGCGGTAGTGCTCTCGCACCAGCCAACGTCTTTCTAAAAACGGCCTTCCCTGGGTCACATCAATGGGCGCTGTTGCGACCAGGATGCGAAGCGCGGCAGCGCGTGCCAAGGGCGGGTGGGTCTTGTCTGCGATGATTCGCAGCAAGTGTTGGTTTGGCAATGCGTAGCTTGCCCTCAAGTGCCGGAAGAATGCCTGGCGCCGGGCGCTTAGCAACACCAATCGTTCCTGTTGTGGCGTCACGGTTCGCATGAGCTACCGCCTGCTTTTGCTTAGCCCCACAGCCCGAAAGCCGTGCTGGGCAGTGGCATTGAGCGGCCGCCCCGGTGGGAGAGCGAAACGTTCATCAACGCCTCGCATGCCAGCGCGCAGCTTTCTTTTTGTTCCGGGCTATGTTCGGCGTACTTCACAGCTGATCCACCAAGATCGCTACGGGCTATCGCCAGCAGCTTGCTACGGATGCTTGCGCTTCCCGCAGCACGTCCCTTGACGCCGGCAGCACGTCCCTTGGCGCCCGCAGCGCGCAAGAAGGTGTAGGTCAGAACATCGCCTTTGGTCGTCGGACCTTCCACCACTGCATTCGTCAGCTCCATGTACTGCGGAGCGTAGAACTTGCGAACAGTGTCGGGCGACAGGGCGGGATTCGGATCGACTAGCTTGATACCGTTGTACCGGAATTCACGTTTAAGAATGACTTCTTGCATCATGAATCCTTAGAACAGGCTCGGGGGCGGCGCAACCGCAGCAGGTGCTGGCAATGGGGTTGGCGTCGGCGGGATGTCGTCGTCGTCGTCTGAGTAACCCAGTTCGTGGTCATTTTCAGGGTCGAGGTCGGAAAAACCTGCATTCGAATTTTTCGGCTTTGAGACCGTTGATGGCGCACCCTTACCGGCGCGGGTGCTGGCTGCTTTTTCGCGGGTGCTGGCGGCTTTTTCCTGGGCCATCTTGGTCGCACTGGCAGCATCGTTTTTCGCTTCTTCTAACGCTGCCATGGCCGCTGCCATCTGCCCCTTGAGGTCGACCGCGTTGTGTGAGAAACGTCCCAAGAAGTCAGCGATGTTTCCATCAAGGTCCTCCGGCGTACCCAACAATGAACACGGTGGAATGGAGACTCCCGTCGCTCCGCTGTCGCACGCTGGAATGATGTCCAGTCGCATCTCCTCGCCGACTTGGCTGATGTGAATTTGCAGTGTGACACCGGACTTCATCAGGTCTTCAATTTTCTTAAAAAATGTCATTTTTTTCTTTCGAAAAATCGGGCGGACTCACCCGCTGGGGTAAGCCACGCCCGAAGGGTGGATTGAATTTCAGTTCGCGGAATCAATTACCAGCGCATGAGCGCCGGAATCTTTCCCGCGTAGTCGTAGCCTGCAACGCCAAGGATGGCCTTGATGTAATCAGCCTTGGACCCGGCTTTGAATTTGGAGTAGGTGTCCCCCATCGCCTTGTTCAAGCCCAATTCAACACAGACCGCATCGATTTCGACCTTGGTCAACATGTCAAAGAACTCGGCATTTACGCGCCAGTAGTCTTCGATCTTGATGTCCAACTTCGACATGAAGGCAGTTATGTCCCGGATGGAAAGATCCTTGCCAACAAACGACGCAATGTGCTGCATCACCTTCCCAAGGTCCTCTTGCGCAAGGCACAGGACACTGGACAGCAGCAATTCAGGACTCGTTTTATCGAGGCTGCCTGTGCCGAGCAATTTGTCCACAGCATCGGTCGCCTTGTGGCTGTCCAGGTTGCCCGGGCGGCTTAAACAAAGCGTGACCAATAAGGCGCGGCTTTGCAACATTGGCAGACGCAATGCGCCACGTTGGAAAACCCCGCGCCACACCACTTCACGATGTTCCTTCACGCCGTTGCGCGGCTCGGAACTTGCAACGGGTGCCTTGACAGCATCTTTAGTGGGCTTGGTTGCAGCCGCGGTCGCGGCTTGCGGCGTGGTTTGGCCAGGCGTTTGGCTCAAAGCAGCTTGCTGCCCAGTTGACGCTTGCGTCGCGGGTGCGACGGGCGCTTGCGCGGGCTGCTGGGACTGTTTGTGCACAGCTACCTTTTCGGAGTTGCACGTCGGGTTGAAGCACACGTTCTTGAAGGACGCTCCGAGTTTGTCGGGTGCAGCGGAGACGCATGCGCCGAACTCGCCGCAGGTGCGGCAAGCCAGGGCTTGCGCTTCCCCCACGCCTTTAGCGCCGTCAGCCCGCAAGGGCACAACGGTCATGTTGTCACCTGTTCGCACGATACGCACGACCTGGTAGTCAACCTTCAACGCTTCACTGCGCAATTGCAGCTCGCCCTCGGTCTTTTTTTCGTAGCACTCACGGTTGGTACAGCGGGCGCCTTCGAAAGATGTCTGGAACAAGGTTCGCTGTTCCCCCGTGTTGTAGCGGCAAGAGGTGCACTCGTCCTTGCTGAAAATCGCAGCGTCAAGGTTGAGCAGCTGCTGCTCGGCCATGGCCTTGAGTTCCACGACCGTAATGGGG
>JARXAU010000178.1 GCA_029865675.1 Rhodoferax sp. | reverse complement strand
ATCCGCCTGTGCGCTGGAAATCAGGCCAATACGCTTTTCTGGCAATGCTGCACCCAGTTCGATTGTTGCGGTCGCGGGCGCGTAAGGCGTCCCACCAAAATTGACCGGTGGCGCCAATTTAGCCTTAGGGACTGCATTGGCGGTTGCTACCGATGCGGTGGCAGCATTGCGCGCTGGCGCGGGAGCCACAGCGGTTGCTGTCGGTTTTTTGGGTTTCGCGACTGCGGCGGGCGGCACGGTCTGTGGGGTAGCCTGCGCCACTGCCACGGTGGGTGTTGCGTCTGTCGGCGAGCGATAAAAAGCGTAGTTTGGTTTGCGCAATTCAAGGTACTTCTTGAAGCCAGCCTCGTCCGCGATCTCAACGATCTCTACCCGGCGGTTGATTGCCCGCCCCTCCTCGGTACGGTTGTCTGCGATGGGCAAACCTTCGCCCGCACCTTGATAGAAGATCGAGTCTTGCGCGATTCCCTGCTGCCGCAAAAAGGCCGCTACGGCGTTTGCCCGCCGCTCGGATAGTGTGGCGTTTAGCTGGGTAGCGCCGGTGTCATCGGTATGTCCCACCAAAAGCAAGCGCCGCTTCGCCAGCTGGTTAATTGCTTCTGCCCTCTGTTTGGCGCCGATCTGTGCGTCGGCAATGGTGGTCGGCGCATATTGCCGTGCGATGGCCGTAAAGTACTCTCTTGCCCTGGGTGTCAATTGGTCAGAGCCACTCTCAAAATGTCCTGCAGCCCCGCCCCGGTCGCGCACGCTCACGCTGTTGCCAATGATGGCTGGCGCCTCAGCAGCAGTGCTTCTACCGGCCGCCCCGGCGGCTGGTTCAAGTGGTGCAGCAGTTGACACATCCCTTTGCACCTCAATATTCGCGAACGTAATGTCCAGGTCATATTGCTTGGCCAGCTTGGAAAGTTCGCAGCGCTTGCGGTCCATGTCGGCCCCAATCAGTCCGCCCAGCACACCACCAAACGTAGCGCCCACCAGCTTGGATTCGTCTTTACCGCCGCCCACGGCGTTGCCCAACAAGGCTCCCAAGACTACGCCGCTGACGACCCCGATATTGCGCGCGTTGTTCGAGCACGGGTCTTTGCTAGCAAACGCCTCCTCCAACTGGTTGGCAGGACTGGGTTGCCCTGGTGCGGTCGCACAGCCGACGGCCAACAGTGCTACGCCGCTAAGAACCGCCGGCCGCAGCCGAAACAGGGTTTTCATAATGCAACTACCTTCGTTTGGGATGGTGTTAAAACGTTGTTGGGGTTAGCGTGCTGAACGTAAAGGTTCGGGAATACGCACCACTGGGGTTAGCGTTTGTCACCATGCCTGTATTGGTGCCGTTGAGCACCACGGTGTAAGTGGTGTTGTCCAACAGGCGCTGGGTGGGAACCAAAAATACTTGGTTGTTTTTAACCTTACGACTGTCACTGTCCAATAAGGGGTCAACAGCACGGTTGAAGACAGTAGTCGCTACCGCGCTACCGCCCAACGGAGTAATGCTGCTGCTAGCTACATTGATCGTCACGGTCGTTCCGTCCGCGCCCATGACATACACCGGTTGGCCGTACTCCTTGCTTCCGCGCGCTGGGAACGGTTCAGGGTTCTCACCTCCAAACACCGGCGTCGTGTTGGTGATTCCCTGGCAGGGAAACGTCAGGATGGTGTCGCTTGGAATGGACTGCCGAATCCAGCCTGTGACCGTCCCGGTGTCAATCACTACGTATTTGATGTACCGCGTTTCGCTTGGACTAAATGAACTGTCAGCTATGGCAGCCCCAAAGCCAACATCACGCTCGCCCGCAAGGATGCCGACAAGGTGGTAGACGGTCGCGTAAAGTTGTCTAACTCCATTGCCCACGCTGAGTTCGGTGTTACCGTAGCTCGCGTTATTCGCACAGTATTTGCATGACAACAACGTCCCCCATGCTGGCACTCCGACCACTTCTCCAGAACCCACATAGTTACCCGGAAGTAGACTGTATTTTCCGTTAGGCCCCAAGGTACTCACCCGTGCGGTGAAGTAACCAGAATTAATAAGACGATCGTCCGGCTGCACACCGGTCACGACCCCTTTTCCAGTAGATGGGTCTTGTACATGCGAAGCTGCTAAAAACGGATTCGCAGCCAACCAATCCGCATGCCCTCGCGCCGCTACATCGAGCTTGGCGTTCTGCTGCAACTGCCCAAAGCCGCACTGCGCACGGTCGGCATTGAGCTGGTTGAAGGCCGCTAGCTTCTCACCGGTGTAAGTGGATGCAACAACTTCGGCCACGATGCCTGGAGTGCACTTGGCATTGGCCGCCGCTTGGCTGGTGTTGCTGGTAACTGTGCTTTGGTCGGCGCAGATCGCGGAATACGTAGCCGTCGGGCACTGCGCCGCTGCATCAGCTGCACTGACCGTGCTGGTCTTGCCACTGCCGTCGGCGCACGTGGCCGAGTAGGTTTGCCCGGTAGGACTACCGCCACCTCCACCACCACCGCATCCGGCGGCCAGCAAAGCGGTCAATGCAACTGCCGCTGCAGCCCTGATCTTGTTCCCATCTTGCATGTTTGCCCCTGTTGATGGCCAGCATGATACTTTTCATTATCAAAACAAGAATCAAAATCAAGAAAAAATTCTCTTGGCCAACGCATCGGTCGCTTGCCAAGGTGCCTTGCGTTTAAGCCGATTCCCGGCCTTGCTCCCTCGCCAAGGTCCGCTCCCGCTCGCGCGGCCCAAACGACGAGGCCAGCGCGCCTTCGGCCTCTAGTCCTTCCAAATAGAGCGCCTCAATTTCGGGCGCGGCGCGGCGCAGTTCGCGCTCAGAGAAGGGCAGGTGCAGCAGCGCGCGCAGCGCAAACAGCAGGCGCAGCCAGCGCCCGATAAAGATGCGGCTGCGGCGCTGCGCCATGCCGTGCACGATGGCGCGGGCGGCGTCTTCGGGCGACGTTTCGATGTTCAGCGGGCCGGGCATGGTGGCGCGCAGGCGCACAAAGCCGGGGTGCAGCGCGCCCTCTGTCATCAGCGGCGTGCGCACCCAGCCTGCGTGCACCACGCCCACGTCCACGCCGTGCGCGGCCAGCTCTATGCGCCAGGAATTGCCCATGGCTTCTGCCGCCGATTTGCTGGCGGCGTAGGCCGACATCACCGGCGGGTGCGCAAACGAGGACACCGACGCATTGATCAGCACATAGCCGCGCGCTTGCACCACGGCAGGCAGGGCGGCGCGCACCGTGTTGAACACGCCAAACACATTGACCTCCACACAGCGCTTCCAGGCCTGCGGGTCCACGTGCGCCAGCGGGCCAAAGGCAGCGACACCGGCGTTGGCAAACACCGCGTCGATACGGCCATGGCGCGCCACTGTTTGCGCCACCGCGTGTTCCATGGCGGGCAGGCTGGTGACGTCGGCCACCAAGTGCAGGGTGCCGGGGCCGCAGCGCTCGGCCAATTGCGCCAGGGGCTCTGCGTCGCAGTCCACCAGCACGGGCACGCCGCCCTGGGCCAGCACCTCCAGCGCAGTGGCTGCGCCTATGCCCGAGGCCGCGCCGGTGATGAACACCACATGGTCTTTGAGCGTTGGCGTAGCACTGGCCATAAGCGGGTAGCGAAGAAGCCAGCGCCTTAGGCCGGCTTGTTAACCATGAAATACACAATGGGCAGCGGTAGCACGGTGGCGATGGCCCCGGCTGTTTGCCAAATACGCGACAGGCGCCAATACTCCGGGCCCAAGGTGTCGCTCGCGCGCAAAAGGGCGCGCTGCTTGAGCTGAATGGGCACCAGCACGAAGAGCCAGATTAATCCTGAAAAAGTGAGCAGGGCATAAGACCATTGAATCCAGGGGTGGCTCGCCCCACCGCCAAAGTGCGCGGCCATGCTGTGGCCAGTCCAGACCACACCTACAGCGCCTACCAAAGTAAACAGGGCGTCGGTAATAAGCACCATGCGGTTGCTAAACGCAATGATGGTGTGGTTACGCGTGCGTTCCGCGAGCAAGGCCCAGACACCACTGACGATGACGTTGCCCAAAAAAAGGGCCGCGCAGACCAGGTGGATGACTTTGAGTTCAGCGTTCATGGGGTTCCCGCGGCTCCTGTAGCTCCTGCGGCGCTTCCATCTGCGCATTGCGCTCCGCGTTCAGCCTTTCGGTCTCGCGTTGCTTTCGGGTTTGCTCGCGGGCGCGGCGCAAGTCGTACCACTGCCACCCTATAAACATTGCGCCAGCAACGACCAGAACCAAAACCTCAATCAGCTTGAGTGACACAAAGAATCAGCGACTGGCGCGCTCGCGTTGCTCCAGGCGGCCAAACAGGTCAACCATCCATTCAACCCGTTGGTCAAAGCTGCGCTGCGGCACGGTCCAGGGCTTATGGTCTGCTGCCGGACGGTGGTCGCGTCCCACCACATCCACCAAAAACGCAATCGCTGGAACCGGGCTCAGCGGTGTGGCCGGCAAGGCAGGGGGTTTAACGGCAACCGTGGCGGCGCGGGCGATCAGTGCCAGCTTGCGCCGGGTAGAGACGACGGTACGGCGGGAGATGGAATCCAGGCCCTCGCGCTCTAGCTGCTTACCTATTTCCGCGTAGACCAGGCGCGCAGCCTGAATAGCCGGGCGGCAGTCCCAGGGCAGCTCGGCCAGGCCGAACTCGCCGCGCCGGTACAGCACGTCAGCGCGCAGCAGCAAGCGCTGGGTAAAGCCGGCAATGCGCGCGTCAAACACCGGAGCGGCCAGCCAGGCGTCGGCGTCCATGCCGATTTCTCGGAACCAGGCGCGGGGAATGTAGAGGCGGCCATTGCGCGCGTCTTCGCCAATGTCGCGGGCAATATTGGTGAGCTGCATGGCCACGCCCAGCTCGCAAGCCCGGGCAATGGCGGTCTCGGTGGCGGCGCCCATGATGGTGGACATCATGGCACCCACGGTGCCGGCCACGCGGGCGCCATAGGCCTCTACATCGGCCAGGGTTTCGTAGCGCCGCCCTTGAGAGTCCCACAAAAAGCCGTCGAGAAGTGCGTCCAGCAAGCCGCGCGCAATGCCATAGCGGTGCACCACATGGGCCAGTGCGCGGTCGGCGTCTTGGTCGCTGGGGCGGCCCTCATAAATCGCGTCCAGGCGCTGCTGCAAGTCTTGCATGGCCAAGTGCGGGTCGGTGCCCAGGTCAATTGCGTCGTCGGCCAAGCGGCAATAGGCGTACAGCGCGGTGGCGGGAGCGCGCAGCCGCACAGGCAGCAGCTTGGACGCGGCGAAAAACGACTTGGAGCCGGTGCGCATGAGCGCGGTGCAGGTCTGCAAGTCGTAGGCTGCCGCTGCGGCGCTAGCAGAGAGCGCCTGCGCTTTAGGCGAAGGATTTGACATCGGGCACCACCTGTTCAAGCATTTTTGCGGACATCAGCACACTGGGAACACCCGCACCGGGCTGGCTGCTGGCGCCCACCAAGTACAAATCTTTCACGTCCTGGCTGCGGTTGTGTGGCCGAAACCAGGCGCTTTGGGTGAGCACCGGCTCCAAGCCAAAACCGGCACCTTGGTAAGACCACAGCCGGTCTTGAAAGTCTTGCGGCGTGGTCACGCGCTGGCTCACCACATGCCGGTTCAAATCGGGCAGCACTGACTCCTGCAAGGCCGTGGCAATCGCTTGGCGGTATTGCTCGGACACGGCGGGCCAGTCG
>JARXAU010000116.1 GCA_029865675.1 Rhodoferax sp. | reverse complement strand
CTTGTCGCCCGCGTCAATGCCTTTGGAGTGCTGGATTTCGTCGGCGCGGCGGAAGGTGTTGTTGATGCGCTCCACCACCGTGGGCACCGAGTCCACCGGGTACAGGGACTGGTCGGGGTACATGGAGGCGTAGGAGTTGTTGTCGGCGGCGACTTGCCAGCCCGACAGGTAAATGGCCTTCACGCCCGCTTTAACCTGCTGCATGGCCTGACCGCCAGTGAGCGCGCCCAGGCAGTTGACGTAGGGTTCGGTATTGACCAGGTTCCAGAGCTTCTCGGCGCCACGGCGGGCGAGCGTGTGCTCGATGGGGAAGGAGCCGCGCAAGCGCACCACATCGGCGGCGCTGTAGCCACGGGTGATGCCCTTCCAGCGGGGGTTGGTGGCCCAGTCTTTTTCAAGGGCGGCGATTTGCTGCTCGCGGCTTAGCTGTTCGGTCATTGATTGCGGCATGTGAACACTCCAGAGTTGGTAAGGGGATGGCATCGCTCGCTATGCAAATGCGATGCCGGTGTTCGTATTCTAGGTCTTATATAAGACACAAGTCTTCTCTTATGTCTTATATAAGACATAAAATTAAATTATTATTGAAATCAATGACTTGCGCACCGCAACCTGCCATGAAGATGCAAAACCGGTGCGATGAAACTTTGGGAGAGCCCGACTGCGCGCATCAACATTTCGCATTACGAAAAAAGGGTGTGCAATTCAAAAGCGCTACGACGGTCCAGTTGCCCCATCCCCTGCGTGCCAAAGCGGCGACGCGCGCGGAAAGACTAAAAAGCGTCGGCGTAGCGCGCCATCTCCCAGGCCGACACCTGCTGCTGGTATGCGTCCCACTCCTGGCGCTTGAGCAGCAAGAACTGCGCGCAAAACGACTCGCCCAACTGCGCGCGAAAGGGGGCGTCCTGCTCCAGTGCGGCGAGCGCGTCGTGCAAGTCCCTGGGCAGGCGATCTGGCATGAGCGCGCCACTGGCAAAGCGTTCGTACAAATCCTCGTCGCATGGCGTGGGTGCCGACATGTGCTTGTCGATGCCGTCCAGGCCCGCCAAGAGCGTGGCGGCAAGCGCTGCGTAGACGTTGCAGGACGCATCGGGCAAGCGCCATTCCAGCCGACCGGCGACCGCCCGCAGCAAACAGGTGCGGTTGTTGTCGCCATAAGCCTTCCATACGGGCGACCAGGTGGTGCCCGAGGCGCTGTGGCTGAACGCCAGACGCTTGTAGCTGTTGACCGTGGGTGCGCACAGGGCGCTCAGAGCGTCCGCGTGGGCCAACAAACCGGCCGCGAACTGGTGTCCCGCGGCGCTTAAGCCGAGTGCGCCGGTGGGGTCCGCGAACACGGCCTTGCCATCGGCATCCGTGATGCTTAGGTGGAAATGCAGGCCGCTGCCCGGTGCCTGGGCCAGCGGTTTGGCCATGGCGCTAAACACCATGCCGTGCTTTTGCGCAAGCGCATGCGCCGTTTGCTTGAAGAGCATGTAGCGGTCGGCAGCAGCCAGCGCGTCGTCAAATTTGTAGTTGATTTCGTACTGGCCGCTGGCGTCTTCATGGTCGATTTGCTGCAGTTCAAAGCCTAGTGCCGTCAGCGAGGCGCGCATGTCGTCCAGAAAGGCATGATTGCGCTGGATGGCCTTGAGGTCGTAGGAGGGTTTGTCGAGCTGGTCTTGGGCGTCTGCAACCTGCCACGCCCCAGTGCTGGCCTGGCGCAGCAAAAAAAACTCCGGCTCTATGCCCACCCAAAGCGTCCAGCCGCGCGCCTGGATGCGTTTGATTGCCGCCAGCAAGACCTGGCGGGAGCAGGTGTCTAGCGGCAGTCCTGCGGCAAAACCGCTGGCCACCCCATGGGCCACGCCGGGCATGAAGGGCAGCGGTCGCAGACTGTGCAAGTCGACGCGGGCGTAGTACTCGCTGCGGGCGCCAAAGCGTGGCAGCCCGGTGCCCCAGATGCTAGGCCCGGCAAAGCCCGCACCGTGCTCCACCCACTCCTGTAAGTATGTCAGGGGCACCAGCTTGCCCTTGGCGACGCCGTGGATATCGCAAAACTGTACTTGCACCGAATGGATGCCCAAGGCCTGCAGGCGGCTAATCGTTTCTTGGTAGGTGCTCATGGGCAAAGGCACGCCAACTGACTGGAGTGGGCGTTTCAAGGGTTGGCCACGCCTAGGGCGCAGAGGTCAAAAAATTCAGCTCCGCGCCTCATCTGTAATCGCAAGGGCCTTGTCATAGACCGCGTCGCCAATCACCAGAGAAAGCACACAGCAAGACGGTCAGGGGCAAGGCAATGAATGCATATTCGAAGCCGATGTGCAATGTCCGTCCGCGAGCGCATGAATCGTACATTAGCGGCCGCGTTGCCATGGCTGCCTCAAGACGCCAAGACCGCTGCGGTTTCGGCCCGAATAGCAGCGGCAATGTCGCGTTCACGTCGCCGCGTCTGACGCGCCACCCATACGCTGTAAGCCACAATGACTGCAGTCACCGTCACGATCAAGAGCGTGGCCGCTGCGTAAATGGTGGGGTTGATGCCACGGCGAGCGTAGCCAAAAATTACCTGCGGTAAGGTGCTGACGCCTGGACCCGACAAGAACTCAGAAATCACCACGTCATCAAACGAGAGCGTGAACGACAACAAAAAGGCGGCAAAGATGGCTGGCGCGATATTGGGCAAGGTCACCAAATAAAACACAGCGAAGGGACGGGCGCCCAGGTCCATAGCGGCTTCTTCCAGGGTGCGGTCTACCTCTAGCAAGCGCGACTGGATGACCACCATGCCGTAGGCCATGCCCAGCAGCGTGTGGCCTAGCACGATGGTCATGAACCCGCGCTCGGGCCAGCCAAAGGCGTTTTGCACGCCTACCATCAGCAGTAGCAAAGACAGGCCAATGACCACTTCAGGCATCACCAAGGGTGCGTTCACCATGCCGGAAAACACGGTGCGGCCCCAAAACCGGCGGTAGCGCACCAGCACGAAAGCGGCAAAAGTGCCAAGCACCGCCGACAACACTCCTGTGACCGTGGCCACCTGTAGGGAAAGCCAGAAGCCGTCCACAATTTTGGTGTCCTTGCCCAAGGCCTCGTACCAGCGCAGCGAGAAACCAGTGAAGTTGGCGTCCTGGCGCGTGCTGTTGAACGAAAAGACGATCATAAAAAACAGCGGGATGTACAAAAATAGGAACACCAGCGCCATCCACACTTTGCCGAAATGCTTTTCTAGAAAAATTTTCATGTGCCTGCCTTATCTCTTTTCAGGCTCAGAGCTCGAGTCACCACTGTAGTGGTAGTAGATCGCCAAAGGAACGATGATGAGCCCAATCATTGCCACCGCCAAAGCGCTGGCGCGCGGCCAGTTGTTGCTGGTGAACATTTCGTCCCACACGACGCGGCCGATCATGTAATTCTCCGGCCCGCCCAGCAGCGACGGAATCACAAACTCGCCCACGCAAGGGATGAACACCAGCATAAAGCCCGCCACGATGCCCGCCTTGGACAAGGGCACCGTCACTAGCCAAAAGGCCTTGAAGGGCGAGGCACCCAAGTCATAGGCCGCTTCCAACAAGCGGAAATCCATCTTGACCAGGTTGGCGTACAGCGGCAGCACCATGAAAGGCAAGTAAACGTAGGTCATGCCCACCAGCATGGAGACATTCGTGTAAAGCATCTGAATGGGCTCGGACACGATTCCCAACGCCATCAACACCTTGTTGAGCACGCCTTGGTCGGCCAAGATGCCTTTCCACGCATAAACCCGCAGCAAAAACGAGGTCCAAAACGGCAGCATCACCATCATCAACAGTGCCGGGCGCACGCTGGCGGGCGAGCGCGCAATAAAGTAGGCAAACGGGTAGCCAATCACCAGACACAGCACGGCGGTCCACAACGCGTACCACACGGAGCGCGCGTAGGCTTCCACATACAAGGTTTTGAACAGCTCGCCACCTTCCCCGGTGCGAAAGATGGACCAGTAGTTCTCGTACTTGAGACTCAGAATGCCGGTTTGCGGGTCCCAAATGGGCTTGAAGGGATGGATGTCGCCTCCCATGTCCACAAAGCTGATGTAGAACAGGATACAAAAGGGCAGAAAAAAGAACACGCCCAACCAGGTAAAAGGCACACCGATCACAACACTGCGACCGGGCAAGCGGGAGAAGATGCGTTGCATGGCAGGCCTTCTTATGAGCGCAACACCACGGCGGCGCGGTCGTCCCACCAAAAATACACCTGGTCTTCCCAGGTGATGTCGCTCAGGTCGTGGCGCGAGGTGTTGGCCTCGGTGATCTTGAGGCGGCTGCCGTCGCTGGCCAGCACGATGTAGGTGTTGTAAGAGCCAAAGTAGGCAATTTCCTTCACCGTGCCGTGAAAAAGGTTGAAGCCCACATCGGGCCGCGTTTTGCTGATTTCCAGCTTTTCGGGGCGGATAGCGACTGCCACCGGCATATTGAGCGCGCCGCTGATGCCGTGGCCCACCGAGACCACGCCAATGCCAGTGGTCACCGCGCAATGGTCGGGCTCGTCGACGCTGAGCTTGCCCTCGATCAGGTTCACATTGCCAATAAAGTCCGCCACAAAGCGGTTGGCCGGGTGCTCATACACCTCTTCGGGCGAGCCCACTTGCAGCACGCGGCCCTTGCTCATCACCGCGATGCGGTTGGCCATGGTCATGGCCTCTTCTTGGTCGTGGGTGACCATGACGCAGGTCACGCCCACTTTCTCAATGATGTTGACCAGCTCAAACTGGGTTTGCTCGCGCAATTTTTTGTCCAACGCGCCCAGTGGCTCGTCAAGCAACAGCAACTTGGGCCGCTTGGCCAGGCTGCGGGCCAACGCCACACGCTGCTGCTGCCCACCAGAGAGTTGGTGGGGCTTGCGCTTGGCAAATGCGCCGAGCTGCACCAGATCAAGCATTTCGCCCACGCGCTGCTTGATTTCGTCGCGTGGCAAGCCCTCGCGCTTAAGGCCAAAGGCCACGTTTTCCCAAATGTCGAGGTGGGGAAACAAAGCGTACGACTGGAACATCATGTTCATAGGCCGGTCGTAGGGGGCGAACTTGGCTACGTCCTGCCCGCCCAGCAAAATGCAGCCTGACGTGGGCGACTCAAAGCCCGCCAACATGCGAAGCAGCGTGGACTTACCGCAGCCTGAGCTTCCAAGCAATGCAAAGATCTCACCCTTGGCGATCGACAAGGACACATCGTCCACCGCCACCGCCTCATCGAATCGTTTGACCAGTTTTTGGGTCACCAGGTAATCGGCCGTGTTTGCAAGTTCAGACATCGCTACTTCCTTTGCTTGAGGCGGGAGAGGGCTGCAGCGCCCAAGAAGCGCTAACAAAAAGGGCTGTTTATACGCACCGTACAAACAGCCCTGAGGGAGCAATCAGCGAGGCTTACTTGCCCTTTTTGAACGCGTTGTAAGCGTTCGCTACCGATTCGCGCCCTTCGTTGGTGAACTTGCCTGGAGCCACCAGCTTCTGGGCGAAATCGGCATCCACAAAGATGGTTTTGTTGGCGGACACCTCGGGCTTCATCTTCTCCAACGCGGCCTTGTTGCCGGTCGAATAGCTCATCTCGTCGGCCATGCGGGCGCCGTTTTCGGCGCGCAGGTAGAAGTCGATGAAGGCGTGCGCATTCTCAGGGTGCTTGGCGTCTTTGGTGATGGCCATGGTGTCATAGAACACCAGCGCGCCAGTGCTTGGGAGCAAGGCCTCAATCACGTCCTTGGAGCCGTTTTCCTTCGCGCGGCCGGCGGCAATATTCACATCACCCGACCAGCCCACCACCGCGCAGGCTTTGCCACCGGAGATGTCGTCGATCATGGTCGAGCTGAATATGCGCACGTCCTTGCGCACCTTGGCCAGCATCTCGGCGGCAGCCTTGTGGTCTGCTGGGTCATTGGAATAAGCGTCTTTGCCGATGTAATGCAGCGCGGGCGGAATGATTTCGGTGGGTGAATCCAGGTAAGCAATGCCGCAGGATTTGAGCTTGGAGGTGTATTCGGGCTTGAAGACCAGGTCCCAAGCGTTCTCAGGCATGGGCAGCTTGCCCAAGGCTTTTTCTACCTTGGTGCGGTTAATGCCTACGGTGGTGAAACCCCAGGCCCACGGCACCAGGTGCTTGTTGCCCGGATCAGCCTTGACGAGTCCCATCATGATGACGGGGTCAAGATTGCCGTAGTTTTTGAGTTTGGCGCGGTCCAGCGGCTGGAAAAAGCCAGCTTCTGTTTGCGCCGGGCTGAAAGTGGTTCCGGGCACCACAATGTCGTAGCCGGTGTTACCCGCGACTAGCTTGGCGTTGAGCGCCTCGTTGGTCTCGAAGGTGTCGTAGTTGACCTTGATTCCGGTCTCTTTTTCAAACTCTGCAATCATTCCTTCGGGCACATAGTCAGGCCAGTTGTAGATGTTGAGTACTTTTTCTTCTGCAGGAGCCGCTGCCACCGGCGCACTGGCCGCAGGCGCTGGCGCCTCTTCTTTTTTGCCGCAGGCTGCAAGGGCGAGCGCACTGAGCGTTAGAGGCCAAAAGTAGTTTTTCATCATAGGAATCTCCAAAAAAAGAGGATCAATCAAGTTACGGGGAAGGAATGCGAGCCGAAGGAAAATTATAGGAGTCAATCTCGCCAGCCTGCCGCTTGGGCGTCGGCCAGCGTCAGGTCCAAAACGCGGTGGATGAGCCCAATGAGTTCGTCAATCTGGGCGTGGGTAATGGTGAGCGGCGGCGCAATGATCATGCGGTCGCCTACGGCGCGCATGATCAAGCCGTTGGCAAAGCAGTGGGCGCGGCAGCGCATACCCACCTCCAAATCGGCGGGGAACGGTGTTTTGTTCGCTTTGTCTTTGACCAGCACCAGACCCGCCATCAGCCCACATGTCTCCGCCACACCCACCAGCGGGTGCGCACTGAGTTCTGCAAATTTTTGCGCCAGGTAAGGCCCCACATCGTCACGCACCCGGCCCACCAGGTTTTCGCGCTCCATGATTTCGAGGTTGGCCAGCGCCACCGCACAGGCCACAGGGTGGCCGCTGTAGGTGTAGCCGTGGTTGAACTCGCCGCCCTGCTCTATCAGCACTTTGGCCACGCGGTTGCCCACCATCACGCCACCCAGCGGGATGTAGCCGCTGGTAATCGCCTTGGCAAAGGTCACCAGGTCCGGCCTGTAGCCAAATTTTTCATAGGCAAACCAGTGGCCCAGACGGCCAAAGGCGCAAATCACCTCGTCGCTGATCAGCAAGATGCCGTACTTGTCCACAATGCGCTGAATCTCGGGCCAGTAGGTGGCGGGTGGAATGATGACGCCGCCCGCCCCTTGCACCGGCTCGCCAATAAAGGCCGCCACTTTGTCGGCGCCGATTTCCAGGATTTTTGCTTCCAGCCAGCCCGCAGCGCGAATGCCAAAGGCGTCGCTGGTTTCGCCGGGCAGGCCTTTTTCGAAAAAGTAAGGTTGCTCGATGTGGGTGATATTGGGAATGGGCAAGTCGCCCTGGGCATGCATGCCGCTCATGCCGCCCAGCGAGGCCCCGGCCATGGTGCTGCCGTGGTAGCCGTTAACACGGCCGATGATGACTTTGCGCTCGGGTTGGCCCAGCAGGTCCCAGTAGCGGCGCACCATGCGCACGTTAGAGTCGTTGCTCTCGCTGCCGCTCGACGAATAAAACACGTGCTCGAAACTGCGGTCGCCCACGGTGGGTGCCAGCGATGCAAGCTTGGCCGCCAGGGTAGCCGCGGGCACATTGGTGGTCTGGAAAAAGCTGTTGTAGTAGGGCAACTTGAGCATTTGCGCCTGCGCCGCGTCGGCCAGCTCTTTGCGGCCATAACCCACGTTGACGCACCACAGGCCGCTCATGGCATCCAACATGCGCTTGCCCTCCGAGTCCCAAACGTAAATGTCTTTCGCCTCGGCAATCACCCGCGCGCCCCGGCTGTTGAGGTCTTTGAAGTCGGTGAAAGGGTGCAAAAAATGCGCGCTGTCCATTTCTTGGATGCGCTTG
>JARXAU010000044.1 GCA_029865675.1 Rhodoferax sp. | reverse complement strand
ACGCCACCGTCAAAGGCGGCACCTACTACCCCATGACGGTCAAAAAACACCTGCGCGCGCAAGAGGTGGCGCAGCAGAACAACCTGACCTGTGTTTACCTGGTCGATTCCGGCGGCGCCAATCTGCCCAACCAAGACGAGGTGTTCCCCGACCGCGACCACTTTGGCCGCATCTTCTACAACCAGGCGAACATGAGCGCGCAAGGCATTGCGCAAATTGCCGTGGTCATGGGCAGTTGCACCGCAGGCGGCGCCTACGTGCCGGCCATGAGCGACGAGACCATCATCGTCAAAAACCAGGGCACCATCTTTTTGGGTGGCCCCCCGCTGGTCAAGGCCGCCACGGGTGAGGTGGTGAGCGCCGAAGACTTGGGCGGCGGCGACGTGCACACGCGCCTCTCAGGCGTGGCCGACCACCTGGCGCAAAACGACCTGCACGCGCTGGCGCTGGCGCGCGAGGCCGTGGCGCATCTCAACCACCACAAAGCTGCGCCCGAGGCCGCCACGCAGCCCACCGCGCCGCAGTTTGCCGCCGAAGAGTTATACGGCGTGATCCCTACCGACACGCGCAAGCCCTTTGACGTGCGCGAGATCATCGCCCGCATCGTGGACGGCAGCGCCTTCCATGAGTTCAAGCCGCGCTTTGGCGCCACGCTGGTGTGTGGCTTTGCGCACATTGAGGGCATGGCCGTGGGCATCATTGCCAACAACGGCATATTGTTCAGCGAGTCGGCCCTGAAAGGCGCGCACTTTATCGAGCTGTGCTGCCAGCGCAAGATTGCCTTGGTGTTCTTGCAAAACATCACCGGCTTTATGGTCGGGCGCAAGTACGAGAACGAAGGCATTGCCCGCAACGGCGCCAAGATGGTCACGGCCGTGGCCTGCGCTGCGGTGCCCAAGTTCACCATCATCATTGGCGGCAGCTTTGGCGCGGGCAACTACGGCATGTGCGGGCGCGCCTACAGCCCGCGTTTTTTGTGGATGTGGCCCAACGCGCGCATCAGCGTCATGGGCGGTGAACAGGCCGCCAGCGTCTTGGCCACCGTCAAGCGCGACGGCCTGGAGGCTAAGGGCGCCATCTGGAGCGCCGACGAAGAAGCCGCCTTCAAAGCCCCCATCAAAGCCCAGTACGAAACCCAGGGCCACCCCTACTTTGCCACTGCCCGCCTGTGGGACGACGGCATCATCGACCCCGCCGACACCCGCCGCGTACTGGCCCTGGGCCTGAGCGCTGCGCTGAATGCGCCGGTGGCGGAGACGAAGTTTGGCATTTTCCGGATGTAGGGCGGGGAGCACCGTGAAAGTCTTTTTTGCGTGTTGTCTGGCACTGCACTTGTGCGTCGGCGTGTGGGCGCAGGACGAGAAACCTAGCGCTGCTCCTGAGATACTGGCCAAAGACCTGCGCGAAGAAGTGCTGCGCACCCAGGCCACAGTCAAAGACATGTATGGCCGCCAAGAGACTATGGCACTGCCCATTACCGTGTACCGCCCGCCGGGCGAGGGGCCGTATCCCCTGGTGGTGTTCAACCATGGCCGCGCGGTGGCGGCTAAGCGCGCCGTTCAGGGCCGCTACCGGCCCGAGGCGGCTGCGCGTTATATGGTGGCCAAGGGTTTTGTGGTGTTGGCGCCCAACCGCATTGGTTACTGGGAAACCTACGGGAGTTTTGACCCCGAGGCCACCGCCTGCCGAACGATTGAGCCGCTGTCGGTGGCGGCTTCCGACCAAGTGCTTGCCACGGTGGAATTTGCCAAAACCCTGCCCTATGTGGATACCAGCCGCTGGTTGGTGGCGGGCGTGTCTGTGGGTGGAGTTACTTCGGTGGCTACCGTGGCCCGCGCCCCCCCGGGGCTGCTCGGAGGGATCAATTTTTCCGGCGGCACTGGTGGCAGTCCGGACGTTGACCCTGGTCGCCCTTGCAACCCTTACGCCAGCAAAAGATATTGGGGAGAAATTGCCAAGAGCGCCCAGGCGCCTATGCTCTGGCTGTATTGGGAAAACGACAAATATTGGGGGGCGGACATCCCGAAAACCTGGCACAAGGCGTGGGTCGATGGCGGCGCAAGGGCCCAATTCGTCGGCTTCGCAGCCATTGGCGAGGATGGACACGCGGGCGTCAATATCGATATGGACCGTTGGCTGCCCGTGGTGGACGGGTTTCTTGCTCAACTCGGCTTTGACAAGCCCGCCATCGTGAAGGCGCCGCCGCCCAGCGCCTTTGCCGCCATTGACGCCACCGCCGCCGTGCCGGTTGGCAGGTCGGGCAAAGCCGCTTACGCCAAGTTCTTGGAAATGGCTCTGCCCCGCGCTTTTGCGGTGAGTAGCAAAGGAGGGTTTGGGCATGCCCGTGGTGACTATGCCGCAGGCCGCGCCCTAGGCGACTGCCAGCGCTACGGCAACCCTTGTGCCTTGTACGCCGTGGACTCGGATGTGGTCTGGAAGCCGCAGTGACTGCTTGCACACGGTGCTTGCGATGTGTATGATTTTTGATTTTTATACACATTTAAGGTTGACCTGATGCGCACCAATATCGAAATCGACGACAAGCTCATGACCGCCGCCATGGCGGTCGGCGGCTTTAAGACCAAGCGCGAGGCGGTGGAAGAGGGCTTGCGTCTGGTCGCGCGGCGCAAGGTGTACGACGGCCTGCGGGCATTGCGCGGCAAATTGCACTGGGATGACTCTGACGAAGGCTGGGCCAAGGTGCGCGAACAGCGGGCCTTGTCCGTCAATGAAGCGGCGCCCGCGCCCTATGTCGTGAACGCCACCACGGTGGCTAGCGCCAAACGAGCTCGTGCCAAGTGATTTTGGTGGAC
This sequence comes from Rhodoferax sp., assembly GCA_029865675.1. Classification (GTDB taxonomy): domain Bacteria; phylum Pseudomonadota; class Gammaproteobacteria; order Burkholderiales; family Burkholderiaceae_C; genus Allorhodoferax. The sequence continues at coordinate 8,476 of JARXAU010000044.1, read as the reverse complement.
TCCAGCGTCTGGATTGACTTCTTCAATGGCGCATCGAACACGGCTGTGGATCGCTTGGAGGCGCTACTTTGCGACAGCAGCTCCACGCTGGCTACAGCCGACTTGGTCGTCTACGAGGTGTTGCGGGGTTTTCGCTTCAGCCGCCTCTTGGTGGATGCGCAGGAGCTGTTGTCGGAGTTGAAGCAAGTGGAACTGGGTGGCTTGGCGAATGCACTCCAAGCCGCAGACCACTACCGCGAGCTGCGCGCCCTTGGCTATTCCATTCGCAGTCCAATTGATGTGCTCTTGGCCAGCTACTGCATCACGCATGGCCATTTGCTGCTGCACCGGGATGCCGATTTCGATGTGATGGCCGCCTTGCGCGGCTTGCAGATTGCGCCCCACTGATTACTCCGACTGGAAAGTTCTATGTTCAACAAAATCCTCATCGCCAACCGGGGCGAAATCGCGTGCCGGGTGGCGGCCACCGCTGCCCGTTTGGGCATCCAGACCGTGGCCGTGTACTCGGACGCCGACGCCCGCGCGCGCCATGTGCAAATGTGCGACCAGGCGGTGCACATTGGGGGCAGCGCGCCCAAAGACAGCTATTTGCGCTGGCATGCCATCATTGACGCAGCCTTGGCCACCGGGGCGCAAGCCATCCACCCCGGCTACGGTTTTTTGAGCGAGAACGACGCGTTTGCGCAAGCCTGTGCCGACGCGGGCCTCGCCTTTATTGGCCCCTCGCCCAGCGCGATTCGCGCCATGGGCCTAAAAGCCGAGTCCAAACAACTGATGGAACGCGCCGGTGTGCCGCTGGTGCCCGGCTACCACGGCGCCGACCAGGACCCCGCGCTCTTGCAGGGCGAGGCAGACCGCATTGGCTACCCCGTGCTGATCAAAGCCAGCGCAGGCGGCGGCGGCAAGGGCATGCGCATTGTGGAGGCGTCGGACGACTTTGCCGCCGCACTGGCCAGCTGCCAGCGCGAGGCCGTGGGCAGTTTTGGCAACGGCGCGGTGCTGATTGAAAAGTATGTGCAGCGCCCGCGCCACATCGAGATTCAGGTGTTTGGCGACAGCCAGGGCAATTACGTCTACCTGTTTGAGCGCGACTGCTCGGTGCAACGCCGCCACCAAAAGGTGCTGGAAGAAGCCCCCGCCCCCAGCATGACCGAGGCCTTGCGTGCGCAAATGGGCGCAGCGGCCGTGGCGGCAGCGCGCGCGGTGAACTACGTGGGTGCGGGCACGGTGGAATTCATTGTGGAACAGGCCAGCTACGACCAGCCGGAGGCGATGGACTGGAGCGCCGCCGGTCCGCCCCAAGGCGCGACGGCCCCCTCGGGGGGCAGCGCAGCACACGAAGTGGCAAGCGTGGGGGCTTTCTTTTTTATGGAGATGAACACGCGCCTTCAGGTGGAGCATCCCGTGACCGAGGCGATCACCGGCCTGGACCTGGTGGAGTGGCAACTGCGCGTAGCCAGTGGCGAGCCGCTGCCCTTGCGCCAGGACCAGTTGAAGATTCAAGGGCATGCGATTGAAGCGCGCATTTCCGCCGAAACGCCGGACAAGCAGTTCTTGCCCGCTACCGGCACCCTGGGCGTCTACGCCTTGCCCGCGCACAGCAGTTTTGCCCGCGCCGACTGCGGCGTGCGTGTGGACTCGGGCGTGCGCCAGGGCGACAGCATCAGCCCCTATTACGACTCCATGGTCGCCAAGCTCATCGTGCACGGCCGCACCCGCGCCGAGGCGCTGGCGCGCATGGACGCTGCGCTGGCGCAAACCCACATCGTGGGCCTGAGCACCAATGTGCAGTTCTTGCGCCATGTGGTGGCCAGCGACTCGTTTGCCCAGGCGCGCCTGGACACGGCGCTGATTCCGCGTGAAGCAGCCACGCTGTTCGCGCAAGAAAAAGTAGGCCTGGCCTGGGCCGGGGCGGCGCTGGTGGCTGACACCTTGCGCCTTGAGGGTGCTGCTGGCGACGCACGCCAAGGATGGAAAGACCCTTGGGCCGCGCGCGACTCCTGGCAGTCGCATGCCACGCCGGTACGCAGCTTTGCGCTGGAGTTTGCCGGTGCGCCCCACAGCGCCACATTGCGCCATGGGCGCGGCGGCGCCATGGTGCTGGAGTGTGGCGGCGTGCATGCCGCGCTGAGTTTCACGGTGCAAGCCGATGGCAGCCTGGACATCGCTTGGGGCCACGAGCGCCAGCGCGCGCAGGTCTATCGCCAGGGTGAAACCGCCCATGTGTTCATGGCGCGCGGCGCCACGCAGATATTGGCGGTGGACGCGCTGGCCCACGCGGCGGTAGCGCAAGCCGACACTGGTCGCCTGACGGCACCCATGCCGGGCAAGCTGCTGTCGTTCGCCGTCAAGGCGGGTGACGTGGTGCGCCAGGGCCAACCGCTGGCGGTGATGGATGCGATGAAAATGGAGCACACCATCAGCGCACCGGCTGACGGCCAGGTCGAGGAACTGCTGTATGCGCCCGGCGACCAGGTGGCCGAGGGCGCCGAGCTGCTTCGACTCGCCGTGGCCGTGGCGGCCTAAAACCTGTTCATTTCAACCGGACAACAACGCCCATGCGCATCACCTTTTGCTGCACCGACACCAAGCCCGAACCCTGGCTGCAAGGCCTGCAAGCCGGGCTGCCCAAGGCCGACATCAGCCTGTGGCACAGCGGTGACCCACCCGCCGACTACGCCGTGGTCTGGGCGCCGCCGCAGGCCTTGTTTGACCAACAGCCGCAGCTTAAAGCGGCGTTGAACATCGGCGCTGGGGTGGACGCGCTGCTGGCGCTGCAAGTGCCCGCCACAACGAAGCTGGTTCGTTTGGACGACGCGGGCATGTCGGTGCAAATGGCCGAATACGTCTGTCACGCGCTGATTCGCCATACGCGTGAATTTGATGTTTTTGAGTCGAACGCTCTTGCGGGCACTTGGACACGTCGCAAGCCGCTGGCGCGCTCGGATTTTCCAGTTGGAATTTTGGGCTTGGGCGTGTTGGGCGCGCGGGTGGCGCAGGCGGTGGCGCAGTTTGAGTTTCCGGTGCTGGGCTGGAGCCGCAGCCCCAAAAACATCCCGGGTGTGCAATGCTTGAGTGGCGCGCAAGAGCTAGACGGGTTTCTGGCGAAAACCCGCGTTCTCGTCAACTTGCTGCCGCTCACGCCCGAGACCGAAAACATCCTGAACCGCCGCACCCTGTCGCAACTGCAACGCGGCGCCTACTTGATCAATGTGGCACGCGGTCGCCACCTGGTAGAAGACGACTTGCTAGCCCTGCTGGAAACCGGCCACATGGCCGGGGCCATGTTGGATGTGTTTCGCACCGAGCCGCTGCCCGCAGGCCACCCGTTTTGGACGCATCCGCGCATTACTGTTACGCCGCACACCTCAGCGCGCACCTTGCGCAGCGAGAGCATTGCGCAAATCGTGGGCAAAATCCAGGCGCTGGAGCGCGGCGAGCCAGTGGCAGGCGTGGTCGATCTGGCGCGCGGTTACTGACTCCAGGCTGTTGCGCCTGTCATTCTCGTGTTCCGTCTACCTTCTATTTGAATCAGTCCCCCATGTCCATCCCCTCCCACGTCAACATCCTAGAAGTCGGCCCCCGCGACGGCCTGCAAAACGAAAAGCAGCCGGTGCCCGCTGCGGTCAAGATTGAGCTGGTGCACCGCTTGCAAGACGCAGGCTTTGCGCAAATTGAAGTCACCAGCTTTGTTTCACCGAAGTGGGTGCCGCAAATGGCGGATAACGCCGAGGTGATGGCTGGCATCCAGCGCAAACCGGGCGTACGCTACTCGGTGCTCACACCCAATATGCAGGGTCTGGAAGCGGCCCTGGCCAGCCAGCCCGACGAGGTGGTGGTGTTTGGCGCGGCCAGCGAGGCGTTTAGCCAAAAGAACATCAATTGCAGCATCAGCGAAAGCATGGAGCGCTTTCGCCCAGTGGTGGCCGCAGCGCTGGCACAGGGCGTGGCGGTGCGCGGTGCCATTTCATGCGCGCTGGGTTGCCCGTATGAGGGCGAGATTGCGCCCGGGCGGGTGGCGTTAGTGGCGCAGCTGATGCGCGAGATGGGCGTGCAGCACATCGGCGTGGCCGACACCATTGGCGTGGGTACGCCGCGCAAGGTGCGCTTGGCGCTGGCAGCGGCGCTGCGCCATTACCCGCTAGACGCCGTGTCCGGCCACTTTCACGATACCTATGGCCAGGCGCTTGCCAATACCCTGGCAGCGCTAGAGCTGGGCATTGCCAGCTTTGACACCTCGGTGGCGGGCTTGGGCGGCTGCCCCTATGCCAAGGGCGCGACCGGCAATGTGGCGACCGAAGACGTGGTGTTCATGCTGCACGGCATGGGCATTGACACTGGCATTGACCTGGAGCGCCTGCTCGACGCCAGCGCCTTCATCAGCGCCCATTTGCAGCGTGTGCCAAACTCGCGCGCCGCCACTGCCCTACTGAATCGCCGCCATGCCGCCTGATACCCCCACCGACCTCACGCCACGTTCTGATCGATTGCCGCGCCGCCCCAAGGCCGACCCGGCCACCCAATACCGCAGCTTGTTGCAGGCGCGCCTGCCCGAGGCAGTCGCCACGCGCCATGCGCCCCCGTCACCCTGCATCTCGGTGTGCCAAATGGACGCGGATACCGGCTGGTGCATCGGTTGCCTGCGCAGCATTGAGGAGATCGGCGCCTGGGCTGGCAATTCAGATTCTGACAAACGCGAAGTCTGGCAGCGCATAGGCCAGCGGCTGGAGTTTTTGGCATGAAGCAAATTACCTTTTTCCTCGACTTTATTTCGCCCTACGCCTACCTGGCGTTCAAGGCCTTGCCCGAGGCGCTAGAGGGTTTGAGCTACGCGGTGCGCTACCAGCCGGTGTTTTTGGGCGGCTTGCTCAAGCACAGCAAGGCATTGGGGCCAGCCGAGGTGCCGGGCAAGCGGGAATGGGTGTACCGCCAAGCGCAATGGCTGGCCCAGGCCCAGGGCGTACGGCTGGACATGCCAGCGGCCCATCCCTTTAACCCGCTGGGCTTGCTGCGCCTGGCCGTGGCCAGCGACCCAAACGGCCTGCCCAACCGCTATGTGTGCGAAACCCTGTTTCGCCATGTGTGGGAAGGCGGCCAAGACGCCGCCGACGTGGGGCGCTTGCAAGCCCTGGCCACCGAACTCGCCCCCGCGCGAGACCCCAACAGCGACGAGGTGCGCGAACAGCTCAAAGCCCACACCGAGGCGGCTATCGTCCAGGGGGTGTTTGGCGTGCCTAGTTATGCGGTCAATGGCAAGGTGTTTTGGGGGCTGGACGCGCTGCCCATGCTGCGCGACTACTTGGTTGCCGGTGCCTGGTTTTTTGACACCGCTTGGGATGACGCTGCTCACATTCCCTCTGGCCTTTCAAAGCGCCCCGCTTGATTTCCCCGAGGGCCAAGGAGAACATAAGGGTTTGGCGCTAGCCGGTCGTCGTGTGTCAGTTCTGACGCGGCTTGAGGACGTTTTACCAAGGGAGAAAAATACATGGCCATTGCAGCCCCGCGCCCGATGTCGGCGCAAGACAAGAAAGTCATCTTTGCGTCCTCCTTGGGCACTGTTTTTGAGTGGTACGACTTTTACTTGTACGGTGCTTTGGCAGCCATCATTGCCAAGCAGTTCTTCAGCGCTCTGGACGAGGGCTCCGCCTTTGTTTTTGCGCTGTTGGCGTTTGCGGCAGGTTTCATCGTACGCCCCTTCGGCGCGTTGTTGTTTGGCCGTTTGGGCGACATGATTGGCCGCAAGTACACCTTCTTGGTCACCATTCTCATCATGGGTTTGTCGACCTTTATCGTCGGCGTAGTACCCAACTACGCTGCCATTGGTGTTGCTGCACCGGTGATCCTGATCGCTCTGCGCCTGATGCAGGGCCTGGCCATGGGTGGCGAATATGGTGGTGCGGCGACTTATGTGGCCGAACACGCGCCGCACGGCAAGCGGGGCGCCTACACGGCGTGGATTCAAACCACCGCCACTCTGGGCCTGCTCTTGAGCTTGGTAGTGGTGTTGGGCACACGCAAGGCGCTGGGTGAAGACGCGTTTGCCGACTGGGGCTGGCGCATTCCCTTCCTGGTGTCGATTTTGTTGCTGGCCCTGTCGGTTTACATCCGCTTGTCCATGGACGAGTCGCCTGTATTTACCAAAATGAAGGCTGAAGGCAAAACCTCCAAAGCGCCGCTGAGCGAGTCCTTTGGCCAATGGAAAAACCTGAAGATCGTGATCTTGGCGCTTGTCGGCCTGACGGCGGGCCAGGCCGTGGTGTGGTACTCAGGCCAGTTCTACGCCCTGCTTTTCCTGACGCAAGCCCTGAAGGTTGACGACGCTACCGCCAACATCATGGTGGCTATATCGCTAATGATCGGTACGCCTTTCTTTATTTTGTTTGGGGCCTTATCAGACAAGATTGGCCGCAAGCCCATCATTTTGGCGGGTTGCTTCTTGGCCGCCGTGACCTATTTCCCTGTGTTCACCGCGCTGACCAAAGCCGCCAACCCCGACTTGGCTGCTGCGCAAGCCATCGCCAAAGTCACCGTCACGGCAGACCCCTCCGAGTGTTCCTTTCAGTTCAATCCGACCAACACCAAGAAGTTCACTTCGTCTTGCGATATTGCCAAGCAAAAGCTGGCCTCTGCATCGGTCAGCTATGACAACGTGGCCGCGCCTGCGGGTACGGCGGCAGTGGTCAAAGTGGGTGACACCGAGGTACTCACAGCCGTGACATCAGAGGACATTGCCACCGCCAAGTCTGACGCCGAGAACCAGCTCGCAGAACTGAATGCCGCCATGCCCAAAGACAACACCGCAGTGGCTGTTGCCACCGCCCGCGTTAAGGCGCTCAGTGTTGAAAAAACCGCCAAAGACGCGGTGTTCTCAGGCAAGCTGGCTGAGGCCCTTAAAACCGCAGCTTACCCGGCCAAGGCAGTCATGGCCAAGTTTGACAAGGTCACTGTGGTGGCCCTCCTCAGCTACCTGGTGCTGTTGGTCACCATGGTGTACGGCCCGATTGCCGCCATGCTGGTGGAGTTGTTTCCCACCCGCATCCGCTACACCTCAATGAGCCTGCCTTATCACATTGGCAATGGCTGGTTCGGCGGCCTGTTGCCCACGATGGCTTTCGCCATCGTGGCGCAAACCGGCAACATGTACAACGGCTTGTGGTACCCCATCATCATTGCGGGGTCTACGGTGGTGATTGGTGGCTTGTTTATCAAGGAAACCAAAAACGTCGACATTTACGCCAACGACTGAACATAGAGTTCTCAAAACTGCCTCGGTTTCGCCGCTGGAGTTCTTGCAAGGCGCCCGCAGTGGCGGCCTTTTTTGTGGGCGCGAAAGGGCCGCGTTAGCGTATGAAACAACGTGGCTAGAATGAAATCATGATTTTAATGAAAAGCAAATTAGGGCAGGCTGCTTTCAAAGAGCGGTCTGTCCTTTTTTCGCCCCGACAGCGCGCGGCCTTCATATTGTTCGATGGTCGCGTCTCAGTGGCGGATGTGCTGGGCAAACTGGCATCTTTGGGTGTGACGCAACAGGATGTGGATGAGATGTGCGAGAAGGGCTTGCTGGAGTCTGGGCCTATTGAGGTGTAAGCGCCAAGCACTTTGCGCCCACCCCCATAACGCGGTCGGCCTGCTTCGTCGCCGCAATCAGCGCAGTAACGTCACTTGAAGGCCAGGCCGTTGGCTATCCAGCTGAGTTCTGCTCCAGTGCTGCAAGGATTTCGGCTGAACCTTGTCGTAGCGTCTGCCTCCGACGCCCAAGACTTAGACGCATTGCTGCCCAAAATCTAGGTGGCTCCAGGCATTGAAGTCTGCCGCGAATTGGAGTGGGCCCTTCAAGGGTAATCACCAACTCCTAGAATGCTGCTCCCCATTTTGAGAGAGCATCCACTATGTCCCAAGGCACCATCCGCATTCGCGGGGCGCGGCAGCACAATCTCAAGAACCTGGACCTCGACATCCACACCGGCGAGCTCACGGTGGTTACCGGCCCCAGCGGCTCGGGCAAGTCGAGTTTGGTGTTTGACACGCTGTACGCCGAGGGCCAGCGCCGCTACGTAGAAACCTTTTCCGCCTACGCGCGCCAGTTTCTGGACCGCATGGACAAACCGGCGGTGGACAAGGTGGAAGGCGTGCCCCCGGCCATCGCCATCGACCAAACCAACCCGGTGCGCTCAAGCCGCTCCACCGTGGGCACGATGACGGAGTTGAATGACCACCTGAAACTCTTGTTTTCCCGCGCGGGCAGCCTGTTTGACCAAGACACGGCGCAGCCGGTGCAACACGACACGCCCGAGACGATTTACGCCACCCTGCTGCGCCAGGCCGCTGCCCAGGGTGATCCACGCCTGGTGCTGACCTTTCCGGTGGAACTGCCCGCGCAAACCAGCGCTGAGGAACTGGCCCAGTGGCTCAGCGCCAGCGGCTTTACCCGCATCCATGCGGAACGATTGTTGGGGTCAGAGGGGAAATGGGGGTC
>JARXAU010000040.1 GCA_029865675.1 Rhodoferax sp. | reverse complement strand
GTCGTACCGTGCTGGCCGAGCGTTTGCAAAGTGCCCTTGAAAACGTAGCGAAAGTCACAGCGACTACGTCTGCCGCCAGCAGGGACGGCAGCGCGCTGAGCGTAGGTAAAGGAGGAGCCCGCGCAGCGGGCGGGGGACACGGAGCTGAGCGCTCTACCCCCCTGGCGCCCTCCCCCCGCAGAATCTGCAGCCCCAGCCACCCGCTCAATCGCACTTTGCAAGCGCTCGGCCAGCACGGTGCGGCTGTACATGCCAGGGTGTTCCTTGGACATGGCGCTAATTAGTGCCTCAGGAATGTCCAGCGCCCGCCCCACGTCGCGCAGCGCACTTCGCGGCCGGTAGCTGGTGACCACCGCCGTAATCGCAGCGCGCTCGCGTCCATATTTGGCGTAGATGTACTGGATCACTTCTTCGCGCCGCTGGTGCTCAAAGTCCACGTCAATATCGGGCGGCTCGTCGCGCTCGCGGCTGATAAAGCGCTCAAATAGCACGCTGGTGCGGGACGGGTCCACCTCGGTCACGCCCAGGCAATAGCACACCGCCGAATTGGCCGCCGAGCCGCGCCCCTGGCACAAAATGCCCTGGCTGCGCGCAAAGCGCACGATGTCGTGCACCGTTAAGAAATACATCTCGTACTTCAGCTCGGCAATCAGCGCCAGCTCATGCTCCACCTGGGCTTGCACGCTCACAGGCACGCCACCGGGGTAGCGCACCGCCGCGCCCTCTTGCGTGTATTGGCGCAGGGTTTGCGCAGGGGTGTGGCCCGGCAACACGGCCTCAAGCGGGTAGTTGTAGCGCAAGCTGTCCAGCGAAAAATTGCAGCGGCTGGCGATCGTCAACGTGCGGGCTAGGTGCTCGGGCGCAAACAAGGCACCCAGGCGCGCGCGGCTGCGCAAATGCCGCTCGGCGTTAGCCTGCAGGCCGCGCCCGCACTGCGCCACTGGCAGGCCCAGGCGCACGGCGCTCAGCACGTCGTGCAGGGGCTTGCGCGAACGCAGGTGCATGCGCACCCCGCCGGTGGCCACCAGCAGCAGGCCGGTGAACTGCGCAATTTGCTGTAGGCGCAGCGTGTGCAAGCCGTCCTGCGCGTCCAAGCTGCGCGACAGCCCCAGCCAGACTGCGGCGCCGTAGCGCGCCTTGGCGGACGTGGCGATGGCGCAGGCCTGCTCGATGGGCAAGCTGGGGGGCAGCAGCAAGATGATTTCGTTGTTGTCCAGCGGGGGCCAGGCGTCAAAACCGCCAGCGCCCGCCGCCTTCACCACCCCTGCCTGCGGCTGCCAGCGCAGCGCATATTCGCCCTTGGGCGCAGCACGGCGGGCGCTGGTGATGAACTCGCACAAATTGCCCCAGCCTTGCAGGTCATGCGCCAAGGCCACGAAGCGAAACAACACGGTCGGCGCGTCGACTGCGCCGCCCCGCCAGAACGCGGGCGGCGCCACGGCAAATTCGGCGCCCGGCAGCAGTTGCAGCCCCAAGCGCTTGGCCGCCAAGTGCGCGCGCACCATGCCTGCTACAGAACATTCGTCGGTGAGCGCCAGCGCGCGGTAGCACAGGGCGTGGGCGCGTTGCACCAGCTCTTCGGGCAGGGACGCACCGTGCTGAAAGCTAAAGGCCGAGAGGCAATGCAGCTCGGCGTAGTCCGTTGGGGCCTGCTGCGGGCGGTGCACAAGCCCGAGAGCACCGCCGATGCAGGGCTCGTTTTCCAAAGTCAAAGATAGACCCCCATGCGCGCACCCAAAAGACAATGCGTCGAAATTACTGTTTATAAAAACAGTATTTTATCTCTGCGCACTGCGACCCCATGCTGTGGCCAAGCAACTCGCGGGATTTGTCGGCCCATAAAAAAAGGACCCCTTAGGGTCCCTTCTTCGCAATGGCTTACGCCGAAGCTGAATTTTTAACGATTGCGTCTATGAACCCGCCAAATGAGTTCAGGCGACGGACAGAATTACTTCTGGCTGATGTAAGCGATGTTGGCGTCGCCAGTTTGCACGATGGCAGCGATGGCAGCGTCTTGGACTTGGTTGATTACGGCGAAGTTGGTAGCGCCTTCTTGGGTGATCATGGCCAGAGCAGCACCACTGGTTTGATTGATCAAAGCCACTGCGCCGTCGCCAGCGGTAGTAGCAGGAGCAGCCAATTCAGCAATAGCCAAGTCGTCCAGTGCTGTCATGTCGATGGAAGACATGTCGGTCACAGCGAAAGCGGAAACAGACAGGAGCGAAGCGGCAGCCACGAGGGCGAATTTGGAAGAGAATTTCATAGCGAACTTTCGTTAGGTTTAAAAAAATGCCAGCGGTGATTTATGCCGACCTGAGTAGTTTTACGCAGTAATTTATTTTTTTTGTGAATTTGAGGTGAACTGTTAGGCACCTTTTTTCCATTTTTTTATGTCACTTGGAGGAAATGTTTGCCGACAAACCGTCGCCGACCTGGGTGATACCCATCACGATCGTGGCGGGCAAGGACAACACGATGGAGTTGTTGTCGCCTTGCTGCAAAAACGTGAGCTGGGACCCGCCCATCATCACAATCGCGGCGACGTTGCCGTTGCCCTCTTGGGTGCCAAACAGCACAGACTCAGACTCGTACTGCACCGCCGCAATCTGGTTTTCTGAACCGAGCTGCGTCAAGGTGGCTCTGTGGCCGTCGCCCTCTTGCCAGAGCCGAACCGTGTTCATATCGCCGTCTTGCGCCACGCTGGCATAGTTGCCCTCACCCACTTGCCAAATTTGCGCTTTGTTGTTGCCGTTGGCCTGGGTGATGGATGCAAGATTGCTTCCACCCACTTGCCAAACACCTGCGAGGTCTGCCGAACCCTCGGCGCTGATGACGTTGGTGATGTCGTCCACACCAAAGTCCGACAGCATCGACAAATCGCCCTCGGTTGCCACTTGCGCGCTAGCCAACGTGGAGCAAACCAGCGCAGAACTCACCAGGGCAAGACGCAGCCAGTGCTTACCAGCGCAGGCAGGGGATGCGGTTTTAAATCTGGTTGCCATACAAACGCTTTCCATAGAATTTTTAACCCTGTGTTTATCGCATCCCAGCGTAAATTTTTTATGCACAGGCTATGGGCCGAACAGTCCCCGGTCGATCTGGCGAAAAACCCCTTGCGAGGCTGGGCCATGCGGCAAAAAGTAGTCCGAAAGAACTACTCAGTTCACAAAAAATTGAAGCGCGCTCCTTATATTGCGTTTTGTTGGGCTGCCCGCCCCTGCGCCCCCGCGTCCGCCTTGCCAAGCACACCCCATGTCACTCAAAACCGATGCGCTCGCCCCTACAAAAGTGAAAGACGGGGCTTCCACTATGGTGGAGGCTGGCACCCACACGCCTGCGCGGCCCCATGACGGGCGCGTCATCAAGCTCGGGGCGGCGCGCCGCGCCAAGACCGAGGCAGCAGCGGAGACCGTGAACCTGGACCTGGACCCAGAACTCGACACAGACGACTCTGATGCCGACGCGCTGGTCCCGCAGGACGCGCTGCACGCTCTGCAGACCCCCTATGGGTCTGCAGACGAAAGCGTGGCATTGGCAGCGGTAGACCCCACTTGGTATGTCGAACCGGGCACTGCACCTGCGGCCACCGATGCGCCCAGACCCCGCTGGTTTGCTGCGCCTGCGCTCCCCGAGCCAACAGTCACCGAGACCTCCATCGGCACGGTCATCGGAGCGCCTGCACCGGTCGCGTCGGCACCCGTGGTCCGTGGCCCCGCACTCTCGCCCATGGGCTTGAATGCCCTGGGTATTGGCCTGGGCGGGCTGGGGCTGGGCCTGGGTCTGGCGGGAGGAGGAGGCAGTGGTACCTCGAATACAGGCGGTGGCGTTAACACCGCGTACAAAGCGCTTACCACCACCATCAAAGTGGTGGACGGCCCGATCTCTGGTGCCAGCGTCTTTTGGGACATGAACGACAACGGCAAGTACGACGCCGGAGTCGATAAGCCCGTGAGCGACATCGGAACCAAAGCCGACGGCAGCTTGGAAATTGCCACCGCCAGCCTGGGCCCGCATGGTCTATTGGCCGTGGGCGGCACCAACGACAACGGTATGCCCAATGCGTCCACCTTGTCGCTGGTAGTGCTGGCCAACACGTCCGCCCCCTTGGTGGTGGTCAGTCCGCTGACCAGTCTGGCATCAGCGGTGTACCTGCAGGCGCGTCAGTCTGACCCCAATGCCCGTTTCAGTGACGCGGAAAACACCGTCAAATCCGCTTTGGGCATCGAGAGCACGCAAAGCCTCTCCAGCACAGACCCCACGGGCGCGGGAGAATTTGCATTGCTCCAAGCTGGCGTGGTGCTGGCCAACCTGGCTGCGGTGCCAGAGTCCGTCGCGGCCTCGGTACAAGACAGCTTGGCCACCTATCTATTGCGCAACAAGCCAAGCGGCGGGGCTTTGCTCGGGCAACTGACCAGCAATGTCGGCCTGCAAACCGTGTTTGCCAGCGGCCTAGAGAACCTCTCAGGCACCGACAAACAGGCCGCACTGACAAGCCTGAATGCACTGGCCAGCAACAACGCCAAACTGGTGGCCGCAACCAGTGCCAGCGAACTGGGCTCCGTTGCCGACCTGTCGTCCAACGAGACCGCCATTCCAAAAATTTTGGCCCTGAAGCACGACACCGGAGCCAGCAACACCGACAAAATCACCAGCCTTGCGCAACTCAGCGTCTCCGCCTTGGGCGGCACCACGCAGTTGTCGATCGACAAGGGCGCTACCTGGTTCGATGCGAGTGACTTTGCGCCTCCGGATGGCACCCTCACCGTCATTGCCCGCTCCAAGTACGGCACCAACAGTGCTGGCAAGGTGGTGTTTTCGGGCAGCAGCGATCCGTTTAGTTTTACCCTCCGTACGGTGGTGCCAGCAGCACCCACGATTGGCTTGTTTGACGACACCGGGGTGAGTAAGACCGACCGAATCACCAAAGTGGGCACGTTTAAAGTCACTTCAGCCCCCACTGACGGCAGCCTGCTGCAGTACAGCACGGATGGCCGCAACTGGGCCGAAAGCTTGAGCTCCACACAGAATGAGGCCTTAAAACAAGACGGCGCGCATACGGTCTATGTGCGGCATGTGTTGCCAAGCGTTGGACTCTCGTCTGCCGTCAACCGGCTCGGTTTTACCTTAGACAACCGCATAGCAGCTGGCATGCCGGAGCTTGTAGGCGCGGACACGTCATCCACCGCCAACATCACCAGCAACGAGCAGCCCACACTCAAAGGCCGTACAGACCCTGGCAACACCGTGGAGTTCACCCTAGACGGGACGGCCTACAAGGTGATTGCTGATTCCAACGGCGCTTGGAGTTTTGACCCCACCTTGACCGAGCAAAATTATTCGTTTCCAGAGGGAAGCCTAGAAATCGCGCTGACCACCAGCGACGCAGCCGGCAACACTATCGGGAAACTGCTGGCGGTCACGATAGACCTTACCGCGCCCGATGACACCACCGTCAGTTTCGACGCCCCCACAAGTGAGGCCACCGTGGGCGTGGATGTCGACGGCATTGCCTACTTCAACCCTGATTCCATCAGCGCCGACACGCCCCTGACCTTCTTGGGCACCGCAGACCCGGGAGCCACGGTCGATCTGTATGTGGCTGACACGTACCTCGACACGGTTACCGCCTCCGCTGACGACGGCAGCTGGTCTTTTGACTGGGACGGCTTGGTCGATGGCAGCGCCCTGGCAGAGGAAACCTACACCCTCCAGCTGGTGGTGACAGACTTGGCCGGCAACATCAGCGACACC
>JARXAU010000169.1 GCA_029865675.1 Rhodoferax sp. | reverse complement strand
GCTCAAAGCTGGTGGCGCGGACGTGCTGTGGATCGAGACCATGTCCTCGCGCGAAGAAGTCGAGGCTGCGGTGGCCGGTGCGGCGGTGGCTGAGCTGCCCATCGTCTGCACGCTGAGCTTCGATACCAATGGCCGCACCATGATGGGCATCTCGCCCAGCGATTTCTCGGCCATTGAGCAATCCCTCACGCCCCGATTGGCAGCCTGCGGCACCAACTGCGGCGTGGGTGCTTCCGAAGTCGTGGCCTGCATCCACAACCTGGCCGAAGCCATGGGCCCGGACGTGGTGCTGGTGGCTAAAGGCAATTGCGGCATTCCGCAATATGTCGACGGCGCGATTTGCTACAACGGCACGCCTGAGATCATGGCCTTGTATGCCCGCATGGCGCTGGACGCGGGCGCCCGCATCATCGGCGGCTGCTGCGGCACCTCGGCCAAACACCTGCGCGCCATGCGCGACGCGCTGGACGCGCACTCCAAAAGCACCAGCCCCACCCTGGACGCCATTGTCAGCACGCTGGGTGAAGTGTCTACCGGCGCGCGCGCGCAGTGGGGCGGCGAGCAAAGCCGCCTGGGCGGCGCCGCACCCGGTGCCAACTTGGCGCGTGGGCGGGGTGGCCGCAGTCGGCGCAGTGGCGGCGAAGGCGCGGCAGACCTTGCCGGGGACGCCACGCCACAAGGCTAATTCGCCCAGGCTAACTCACCCACGCGTTCACGCCGCCCGCCGCAAAACTGCGGTGGGTTAGAATGTTGGGCTTGCCTGAAACTAGCTCCACGGGCCTCGAAACATGTTTCTATTCCTGTTTGGTGGCAGTTTTTTTAGGCAATGTGCACGTTTGCAGCAGTTCCAGCCGCAATCACAAGTTCAAATGACTTATCAGGAAATGTAAAAATGATCGCATCCAGCATCAAAGCTGCAGTTGTCAAAGACAACGCCCGCCAAGCCGGTGATACCGGTAGCCCCGAAGTGCAAGTCGCGCTGTTGACGGCCCGTATCAACGAACTCACCCCCCACTTCAAGACCCACGCCAAAGACCACCATGGTCGCCGGGGTCTGTTGCGCATGGTGAGCCGCCGCCGCAAATTGCTCGACTACCTCAAGGGCAAAGACGCGGACCGTTACACCGCATTGATCGCCAAATTGGGCCTGCGCAAATAAGCGTCTGGCACAGAACAAGCGCCTGAGTTAGGTCACTAGCTCAGGCGTTTTTTACTTCGGAGACGGCTAAAACAGTACGAAGCTGTGTCATTCCAGCGCAATTTTTGCCAAGTGGCGCTGGAATGGCATCGTGGACTGTGAAGTTGAAACCGGGCTTGGGTGAGGTGGCCTGCACCTCCTATTGACTCTTGATGGGCCTTTGTGGGCCCGCTGACAAACCGAGACACACCATGACAATGTTCAAAAAAGTAAGCAAGACCTTCCAATGGGGCCAGCACACGGTCACTATGGAAACCGGAGAAATCGCCCGCCAGTCCACCGGCGCAGTGCTGTTGGACATGGACGGCACCGTGGTTTTGGCCACCGTGGTCGCCAAGACCGAAGGCAAAGCCGGCCAGGATTTCTTCCCCCTGACGGTGGATTACCTGGAGAAAAGCTACGCCGCAGGCAAGATCCCCGGCAGCTTCTTTAAGCGCGAAGGCCGCCCCAGCGAATTTGAGACGCTGACCAGCCGCCTGATCGACCGCCCCATTCGCCCCCTGTTCCCCGAAGGCTTTTTCAACGAAGTGCACGTGGTGGTGCATACCGTGTCGCTCAACCCGGAAGTGGATGCCGATATCGCAGCCCTGATCGCAGTGAGCGCCGCCCTGTCTGTGAGTGGCGTGCCCTTCAATGGCCCCATTGGCGCGGCCCGCGTGGGTTACGTCAACGGCGCCTACGTGCTCAACCCTGGTCAAACCCAGCGCAAGGACTCCATTCTTGACCTGGTGGTGGCGGGCACCGAAGCCGCCGTGTTGATGGTGGAGTCGGAAGCGCAGCAACTGTCCGAAGAAATCATGCTCGGCGCCGTGGTGTTTGGTCACGAGCAGGGCAACATCGCTGTCAACGCCATCCACGACCTGGTGCGTGATGCTGGCAAGCCGCTGTGGGATTGGAAAGCCCCCGCCAAGGACGAAGCCCTGATCGCCAAGATTGACGTGCTGGCCAAGGACAAGCTGGTTGCCGCCTACCTAATCCGCAACAAGCAAGCCCGTACCCAGGCGTGCCGCAGCGCATATTCCGACGTGATGGCGGCCCTCAAGGCCGAAGGCGCGTCGTTTGACAGCGTGGCCGTTGAAGGCCTGTTGTTCGAAATCGAAGCCAAGATCGTGCGCAGCCAGATTCTGGCTGGTGAGCCCCGCATTGACGGCCGTGACACACGCACCGTGCGTGCCATCGAAATCCGCAACGGCGTGCTGCCCCGCACCCACGGTTCGGCCCTGTTCACCCGTGGTGAGACCCAGGCTCTGGTCGTTACCACTCTGGGTACCGAGCGTGATGCGCAACGTATTGACGCCCTGAGCGGCGACTACGAAGACCGCTTCATGCTGCACTACAACATGCCTCCGTTTGCCACTGGTGAGACCGGTCGCGTGGGTACGCCAAAACGCCGCGAAATCGGCCACGGCCGTCTGGCCAAGCGCGCGCTGGTCGCCTGCTTGCCTTCCAAGGAAGACTTTCCTTACACCATGCGCGTGGTGTCGGAAATTACCGAGTCCAATGGCTCCTCGTCTATGGCTTCGGTCTGCGGTGGCTGCTTGTCGCTGATGGACGCAGGCGTCCCCATGAAAGCGCACGTGGCCGGTATCGCCATGGGCCTGATTAAGGAAGACAACCGCTTCGCCGTTTTGACCGACATTCTGGGCGACGAAGACCATCTGGGCGACATGGACTTCAAAGTGGCCGGGACCACCAACGGCATCACCGCCCTGCAAATGGACATCAAAATCCAAGGAATTACCAAAGAAATCATGCAAGTGGCACTGGCCCAGGCCAAAGAAGCGCGCATGCACATTCTGGGCAAGATGCAAGAAGCCATGGCTGAGGCAAAAACCGAAGTGTCCAACTTCGCGCCCCGCCTGTTCACCATGAAGATCAACCCCGACAAGATCCGTGACGTCATCGGCAAGGGCGGTGCGGTGATCCGCGCGCTGACCGAAGAAACCGGCACGCAGATCAACATTGAGGAAGACGGCACCATCACCATCGCGTCGAGCGACCCGGCCAAGGCCGAAGAAGCCAAGCGCCGCATCGAACAGATCACCGCCGAAGTGGAAATTGGCAAGACCTACGAAGGCCCAATCACCAAGATTTTGGACTTTGGCGCGCTCGTCAACCTGATGCCCGGTAAAGACGGTTTGCTGCACATCAGCCAAATCTCGCACGACCGTGTGGAAAAAGTCACCGACTACCTGACCGAAGGCCAGATCGTCAAGGTCAAGGTTTTGGAGACGGACGAAAAAGGCCGTATCAAGCTGTCCATGAAGGCGCTGTTGGATCGTCCTTCACACGGCGGCAATGGCCACGGCGACCACGCCTAAGTAACACGGTAGCCAAAAAACGCACGCGGGCGCAATCTTTCAGCGTGCGTTTTTTGCATTCGAGCCTATGAAAGCGATTGAAATCTCTTCCTTCGGCGCCCCCGAGGTGCTGCGTGTGGCCGAGCGTCCCGCACCGGTGGCTGGCGTCGGCGAGTTGCTGATTCAGGTCAGCGCCAGCGGCGTCAACCGGCCCGATGTGTTGCAGCGCATGGGCCTGTACCCCGCGCCTGCTGACGCATCGGACATTCCGGGGCTGGAAGTGGCCGGTGTGATCGTCTCCGGCGACGCGCAGGCACTGGCCGTCGCCCATTTGAAGGTGGGCGATCGGGTGTGCGCTTTGGTGGCCGGTGGCGGCTACGCCGAACTGTGCGTGGCGCCCGTCGCCCAGTGTTTGCCCGTTCCGCAAGGTTGGACGGACATAGAGGCGGCGGGCCTGCCCGAGACCTTTTTCACGGTGTGGAGCAATGTGTTTGACCGGGGGCGTTTGCAAGCGGGTGAGACTTTGCTCGTCCAAGGGGGCTCCAGCGGCATTGGCGTCACAGCCATCCAAATCGCCAAAGCGTTTGGCGCGACCGTGATCGTAACCGCAGGCAGCGACGCAAAATGCGCCGCCTGCACGGCGTTGGGTGCAGACCACGCCATCAACTACAAGACCCAAGACTTTGAAGCCGAGGTGCTGCGCCTGACGCAAGGCCGGGGCGTGGACGTGGTGCTGGACATGGTGGCCGGTGTTTACGTGGTCAAAGAACTCAATTGCCTGGCCGAAGACGGCCGCTTGGTCATCATTGCCGTGCAAGGCGGCGTGCAAACCGAGGTGAACGCCGGTTTGGTGATGCGCAAGCGCTTGACCGTGACGGGTTCGACCCTGCGCGTGCGCCCGGTGGCCTTTAAAGCTGCAATTGGCCAAGCGCTGCTGCGCCAGGTGTGGCCCATGCTGGCTGATGGGCGTGTCAAACCGGTCGTTCACGCGGTGTTTGCCGCCGCCCATGCAGGCCAAGCGCACGCCGCCATGCAAGCTAGCGACCACGTAGGGAAGATCATTTTGGATTGGAAGCCCGCATGAAAAAGCTGATTGCGGGCAACTGGAAGATGAACGGTGGCCTGGAGGCCAATGCCGCCTTGGTGCAAGCGCTGCTGTTGGATGCCAGCGACTGGGCTTGCGATGTGGCGGTGTGTGTTCCAACGGTCTACTTGGCGCAGGTGCACGGTCTGGTCCATGGCAGCCGCCTGAATCTGGGTGCGCAAGACGTTTCCACGCACGAAGCGGGCGCATTCACTGGCGAGGTTTCTGCCACCATGCTCAAAGACTTTGGTGTGTGTTATTGCATCGTCGGCCACTCGGAGCGGCGTCACTACCACCAGGAAAGTGATGCCACCGTCGCCCTCAAAGCGCAGCGCGCGCTGGCTGCCGGAATCACTCCCATCGTGTGCGTGGGCGAGACGCTGGCGCAGCGCGAGGCGGGTTTAACCGAAGAGGTCGTCAAACGCCAACTCGCCGCCGTGGTGCACACCAACGGCCACTGCATCAGCGAAATCGTGCTGGCCTATGAGCCGGTGTGGGCGGTGGGCACCGGCAACACCGCCAGCCCGCAGCAGGCGCAGCAGGTGCACCATGTGCTGCGCACGCAGTTGCAGGCCGCTAGCCAGCACGCGGACCGGGTGCGCATTTTGTACGGCGGCAGCATGAATGCTAGCAATGCATCGGCCTTGCTGGCGCAGCCCGATATTGACGGTGGTTTGGTGGGTGGCGCGGCACTTCAGGCTGCGGCTTTTTTATCCATTGTTGCGGCGGCCCGCTAAGGCCGCTCGCAGTGTTTCTCTTTTAGGAGTTGACGATGAGCTACGTGGTTACGATTATTTTGACGGTGCAGATGATTTCGGCGGTTGCCATGATTGCGCTGATTCTGGTCCAGCATGGCAAAGGTGCGGACATGGGTGCAGCATTTGGAACCGGCGGCTCGGGCAGCCTGTTTGGTGCAAGTGGCAGCGCGAACTTCTTGTCGCGTACCACGGCCGTGTGCGCTACCGTGTTCTTTGCATGCACCTTGGCACTGGCTTACTTTGGCAATTTGCGGCCCACCGGACCGACTAGCGTGCTAGAGAGCGCAGCGGCCGTAGCACCAGCGGCGGCGGCCAGCGCAGCGGCAGCCCCTGCGTCTGGCGCAGCGCAGATTCCTGTCAATTAACCCTTGACGAAGCTTCAGCGCGGGTCACGCAGCCCTTGTGCCTCGGCAAGCTGCGCGGCCATCGAGTAGGCGACCCAAAGGTCGTGTCCCACAATGTTTAAACTTTGAAAGCGGTTGATGCAATGGCAAAAGGCATGATTTTGGCAGCGGGGCAAGGCACTAGGGTGCGCCCGCTCACTCGCGACCTCCCCAAGCCCATGGTTCCAATTTTGGGCAAACCGGTGATGGAGTACCTGATTGAGCATTTGGCGCGCCACGGCATCACCGAGATCATGGTCAATGTGGCCTACCACCACCACAAAATCGAAGAGTATTTTGGCGATGGTAGTCGCTGGGGCGTAGAAATTGGTTACTCCTATGAAGGCGTGCGAGACCACGGTGACGTCGCGCCCCGACCCATGGGTTCGGCCGGCGGCATGCGACGCATCCAAGATTTCAGTGGTTTTTTTGACCAGACCACCTTGGTGTTGTGCGGAGACGCGCTCATCGACCTGGACATCACCGCGGCCATCGCCGAGCACCACGCCAAGGGTGCGGTGGCCAGCTTAGTGGCTTTGGACGTGCCGCTCGCAGAAGTAAGCTCTTACGGCGTGGTGATGGCCGCGCCAGACGGTCGCATCGAATCCTTCCAAGAAAAGCCCTCGCCGAAAGAAGCCAAGTCCACGCTGGCCAGCACGGGCGTTTACATCTTTGAGCCCAAGGTGCTTGAGTTAGTGCCGCCTGGGCGCGTTTATGACATTGGTGCTGAATTGTTCCCCAAGTTGGTGGAGCAAAACTTGCCCTTCTTCGTGCAAAACCGCCCTTTTCACTGGATCGACATTGGGCGGGTAAGCGACTACTGGTCTGTACTGCAACGCGTGCTCAAGGGCGAGGTGGCAGACATGAGCATGCCAGGCAAGGAAATTCGCCCGGGAGTTTGGGTGGGCTTGAACACCTCTATCGACTGGGACCGGGTCAAAATTGAAGGACCGGTTTATATTGGTTCGAGCTGCCGTATCGAGGCTGGTGCCATCATTACCGGCCCGGCCTGGATTGGCAACGGCTGCGTAATCCGCTCGGGCGCGCGCATTACGCGCAGCGTTTTGTTTGAGTACACGCGCATTGCCGCAGACATGCACTTCCTGGAGATGATCGTCTCCCGCCACTATTGTGTCGACCGCCACGGTGACACCATGTACCGGGGCGACGACCACACGCAGCTGCGCTGGGGCGACGCGCGGGCCTAAAAACCCGCCAGAGTCGCGCGCTGGCGCCTCCCTAACCCGTACTCGAGTTGCGCTTTGGGGCGCTGCCTGGCCACGGGCGGCGCGGAGACTGACGCGCAGCGTGAAACTCTTATTGTTGAATTTGTCGCCAGAGTTCGATTTCTGAGCGTGACAGTTTTTCTTTGCCTACGGCGAGCGCTTCAAACGCCGCGGAATCGGTCAACATGCCTACTTGTCGAATTTGGCTGAGTAAAGACTTGTAGTGCTCCAGTGCGAGCTCAGGCTTTTGCGCAATCGTGCTGATCGGCATGCTTTGTAACTTGGATTCCTTCTCCAGACCATGCTGTATGTGCTGTATGAGTGCAGTCACCTCGGCCTCGTTCAGGTGCATGCGCAAGGCTTCACGGCGAATGATTTTGAGTTCATCCTCATCAATCAGTCCGTCCTTGAGTATCACGTACAAGCTGGCCTTGAGTTCCTCGCGTTCTTTGTGCAACTCGTCGCTGAACGCCGATGACAGCAAGGCCGCTGGAATCGCAAAAATGCCAATTCCGATAAAGGCTAAAACAATAGTCATCGCCCGGCCGGCTGGGGTCACCGGCGAAATATCACCATAGCCCACCGAAGCCAAGGTGACCACCGCCCAATATATCGCAGTGGGTATGTTTTCAAATTTGTCGGGTTGGGCGTCGTGCTCAAAAAGGTAGCCCAACGAAGCCGTTAAAACGACCAACAAAAGCATGATGAATCCGGCAGCACCAATTACCGGCCATTCGCGCGAAAGCACTTTAACCAGCGTGGTGGTGGCGTCGTTGCTGCGGGTGAGCTTGAGCAGCCGTACCAAGCGAAACACCCGCAAAAAGCGCAGGTCGATGAGGTGGTGAAGGAATACCTCCAAGAAAAATGGAAGGATGGCCAGTAAATCAATCACAGTGGACGGCGATCTGGCCTGCCGCCAGCGTCCCGCGATGGCGCCCTTGAATCCTGGTTCTTCCACGCAAGAGTAAAGTCGAAGGCAGTACTCGAGCGTGAAAATTGCAACGGCGATCGAGTCCAGTATGACAAACTCCACATGGAGAATGTAGGACACGCTGTGAACCGACTCCAGTATGACGGCGAATACAGAGATGATGACCCAGAGTCCGATAAAGGTCTCAAAAATGACATGCAGCTGGCCCCCATAGGGGCTTGCAAAAATCAACGCATGAATCTTTTGTCGAAACGAGCGCCCATTATTGAGCCCTTGAAACTCTTGGTAGGCGGGTATCAATATCCTAAAAAGTTTTAATATACGAAGTAGGCGCAGCGCTCGCAGTACACGCAAGTCGATTGGAATGAAAAACTGCAAATAAAAAGGGAGAATCGCCAATAGGTCAATGATGGCAAACGGACTTCTGAGATAGGCAAGCCTGGCGTGCTTTCTGGCTTTGAATTCTTCGTCCTCCGGCGCAAGGTAAAGCCGCACAAGGTATTCGATCGTAAATATAGCGATGGACACAACATCAAAGTAGTGAAACCACAAGCGGTTGGGCTCATAAATAACCGGGGTGTGCTCGAAAATCAGGGCGAAGAGATTCGCCAAAATTAGCAGGCCTATCCACTTGTCAATGGACTTTTGGTGGTTCCCTTTGATGTTGGGGTCCAGCAGCCAGCTGTAAAGCCACTTACGCAGCGGAAGGTCGCTGGCAATTTGGACCTCAGCCTTCTCCTTGCCCAGCAAAGATTTGACGTCGAGGTCTTTGATGGCGATCGTTTTTTTGGGGTCCATCTTGGTTCTCAAAATTCAATCTCAGCGATTTTTATTGCGTAGGCGCCTTTGTCGCAAACCGATATCTTCAGGCGCACCGTTTGGGCTATGGAGTCCGAGGCCGTAAACGGCGACACCGAGGCCGCAATCGCCGAGCCTGGCGGATGGGGTACCACTTTTTCAATCACCACCGCGCCGGGGAGGTTGCGTTCCGATGGGTCGCAGGCGGTAATAAACACCGGTGGCTTCTCGGTAAAAGGGTTTCGCGCGTCCTTTAATTCAGTTTGCGAGCTGAGATGTACCAGGCAAGGCCCCCACGTGGCGCTGACGTCTGCAGCCACCCGGGTCGCCAAGGGCACCGCTGCGTCGGATGCGTCCTTGGACGCGCTGCGAGCCTGGCTGGCGCACAGAGGATGCTCGTACCCAGGTTGCGCCCGCTTGGGACTTTCGCGAGTGAGCCACGCGGCCCACTGCTCGCCGTTGCGCTTGGTTCGCTCGGTCTTCATCGCCTCATCGTAAGCATGAATGCCCAAGCCGCTCACGGCGATGAGCACAAGGAG
Organism: Rhodoferax sp.; assembly: GCA_029865675.1. Classification (GTDB taxonomy): domain Bacteria; phylum Pseudomonadota; class Gammaproteobacteria; order Burkholderiales; family Burkholderiaceae_C; genus Allorhodoferax. The sequence continues at coordinate 8,970 of JARXAU010000169.1, read as the reverse complement.
CAAAAACACCAAAAACGCTAACTCGCCGTTGGACCACCCCTTGCGGTCGTCCGATTTTTGAGGAGCTTTCAACACTTCCATGCACTACCTCTCAGTATGGGCAAATCCCGACCCGTCAAGCCGCAGGGCTTTGGAGTTCCGATACCGAATGATAGTTGCAGAATTTTTTTATTATTTATGTTTTTTGACTAATACGTAAAAATCGGCAGCGTCGCCAAGCCCGTTGATGTGCCGACGGGACGCATCTTTATGGGTTTAGCCGCTTTGCGATCCCCGGTGCGCCCAGCCCGTAGTGCGCTTTTCGATAAAGCTAAATAGCTTGTACATGCCCATGCCCATGGCCATGGCGCCTACCACCACTAGGCCGGCAAAGACCAGTCCCATTTGCATGGCCGAGCCCGCAGAAATTAGCAGTTAGCCAATGCCTTCGTTGGCCGCCGTCATCTCGGACACCGTAGTGCCGACAAAGGCGAGCGTGATGGCCACCTTGAGAGAGCCGTAAAAGTAAGGCATGGAGCGCGGCAGGCCGACTTTGACCAGCACATCCCAGCGCTTGGCGCCTAGCACGCGCAGCACGTCTTCCAGCCCCGGCTCCAGCGCGGCCAGCCCCGTGGCGATGTTGACCATCATCACCGCCACTGGCTTGTTGGGCGCGTCGGGGTTGTTGGCGTGGAACTCCATCAGCGCCGCGGTATTGGCCAAACCCCTGTCGTAGGCGCCAGACGCCACGCGGGTGACCGTGCCGCACGAGCCGTTGCCTGCGCGGGCGGTAAAAGCTGGGCGCGGCGCGGCGAGTGCGAAAAGCCGACTTACCCGCCGCTAAAACACCCATACACTGCCACCGGTTCGTGTCCGACCGTTCGCAATGGTTTCCGATCACTTCGAACCAATTCCAGCCGTTCGCAGCTATTCGCAGCTATTCGCAAACACTTGCAAACTTTTGCAATCATTGAAAGGGAATGTTTTATGGGCCTAAGCACCCACGTCCTTGACACCATGCACGGCACCCCAGCGGCGGGTATGCAGGTGGCGCTGTGGACCACCAGCACGCCCGATGGCCAGGCGACTTTGGTGAAAACGCTGGTACTCAATGCCGACGGGCGCAACCCAGACGGTTTGTTACTCGCCGATCAAAGTTTGACTGCGGGCACTTACCGCTTGGTGTTCAGTGTGGCGGCTTACTTCAAGGCCCGTGGTGTGGACCTGCCCGAACCGCCGTTTTTGAACCTGGTGAGTCTGGACTTTGGTGTGGCCAACCTTACCCAGCACTACCACGTGCCCCTGTTGGTCAGCCCTTGGAGCTATTCGACCTACCGTGGCTCTTGAATTGCAACTACCGCTGGCCTTCCGACAGCGTATCGAGCTGAAAGTGCCCGGTTTTGTGCCACAGCCAGGTGTCGGTATAGGTCACACGCTCCATGCGAATGGGGGCTGGGTAGGGCGCTGCGGCGCGTACCGTGCGCTCGATCTCCGCCATCACGGATGGCGCATGCTTGGGCGCGCGCATCCAGCGCACATCGGTTACGCCGCCACTGCGGTCAATGTCAACTTGCAACACGCCCACGGCGTGCAGCAAGGGGGGCATCTTGCCCTTGTAAATGCGTTCAGAGACTTTGCCATAGAGGTGTGTGGCGGCGTCGCGGCGGTAGTCCTTGGGGGTGATCGCGTGCGACACATGGCTGGGCAGAACCACGGGCGCAGGCGGGGGCGCAGGCGGGGCTACGATGACCGCCACAGGTGCCGGCGGTGGGGGAGCGACCACCACGGGTGCGGGCGGCGGCGGGGGTGTGGCACAACCGGCCACGATACAGGCCACAGCCAGCCAAAGCAGGCGCTTATGTGGCTGCTGTTGGGTTCCGGTGGAAAAAACGGTCATGCGGTGTCTCCGGTATCGGTGTATTTTTGGGTACGTATTGCACGGGAAGCAGGGCGTACATGCAGCCGTTAACAGTGCAGTTGTTAGCGCAGCTGGCGCACAGTAACGCGATTTTGGTGCGCGTGCAAGCCAGCCAAGGCTCGGTGCCCCGAGAAGTAGGTGCCTGGATGGCTGTTTTTGTTGATGCCTCCATCGGAACCGTGGGAGGCGGGCGGCTTGAGCTTGACGCTATGGCCCACGCCCGAGCGCTCTTACGCGACCCCGCACTGACAAGACTGCAGCGCTATGCGCTTGGCCCCCGTCTGGGCCAATGCTGCGGCGGCCAGGTGACGCTGGCTTTTGAGCCTTTGTCGGCGCTCGACTTGCCCACGTTGGCGCATCGCCTGCAAAACCTGCAAACACCTCCCTGGCCAGTGGCCTTGTTTGGCAGTGGCCATGTCGGCACGGCGTTGGTGCGCGCCTTGTCCCTCTTGCCCATGCGCGTGACCTGGATTGACAGCCGCGATACGGCCTTCCCCAACGATACCCCCGTTGGGGTGCAGTGCGAGCCTTCCACCCCGGTGGAAGGCGCGGTGCCCACACTGGCACCGCGGTCGCGGGTGCTGGTCATGAGTTTCAGCCACGCGGAAGACTTCGCCATCGTGAACGCCTGTTTACTGCGCCAGCGCCGGTTCGGTGACCTGCCGTTTATTGGACTGATAGGCAGCAAGACCAAATGGAGCACTTTCAGCCATCGGCTGCAAGCCAAAGGCTTTAGCGCAGCGGAGCTGGCTCACGTCACCTGCCCCATCGGTCTTCCAGGTATTCGTGACAAGCGCCCCGAGGTGATCGCGGCCCTGGTAGCGGCGCAGTTGTTACTTACCTCGGTGCCCTAGCCCCCCAAAGCTTCCCTAGTCCTTATCAAGCTCGCTGCTACCGGAGAACCTCACCATGGAAACCTATTTGCTCGACTGGGCCAATCTGCTACTGCGCTGGGCGCACGTGGTCACCGCCATTGCCTGGGTCGGCTCGTCGTTCTACTTTGTGTTTTTGGACAGCAGCCTCACGCCCCCCACCGACCCAGATTTGCAGCGCCAGGGCGTGAGCGGCGAGCTGTGGGCGGTACATGGTGGAGGCTTCTACCACCCGGTCAAGTTTGCGGTGCGCCCGCCGCAACTTCCCAGCCACTTGCACTGGTTTTATTGGGAGAGCTACAGCACCTGGCTGACGGGTTTTGCGCTGTTTACCATTTCTTACCTTTGGAACGCCGGCACCTATTTGGTGGACAAATCGGTGATGGACTGGTCGCCCCAGGCGGCAGTGGCCGTGGCGCTGGGGTTTTTGGTGGTGTTTTGGTTGGCCTATGACGCGATTTGCCGCGTATTTGGCCAACGCGAAGGCGGCGACCGCACTGTGGGTGCGCTGGTGGCGCTCTTGGTGTGTGCTTCGGCGTGGCTGGCCTGCCACTGGTTTGCCGGGCGGGCGGCCTTTTTGCTGGTGGGAGCCATGGTGGCCACCGCCATGAGCGCCAATGTGTTCTTTTGGATCATCCCTGGCCAAAAAACGGTGGTCGCGAGCATTCGCGCCAGCCAGCCGGTAGACCCCGTCCACGGCAAGCGCGGCAAGCAGCGCAGCGTGCACAACACCTATTTCACCCTGCCGGTGCTGTTTGCCATGCTCAGCAACCACTACAGCTTTACCTACACCCACCCCAACAACTGGTTGGTGCTGATCGCCATGATGGCGGCAGGCGCGGCGATTCGCCAGTTTTTTGTGCTGCGACACGGCTTCAAGCTGGCGCGCAATCCGCATCCTTGGCCCTACGCACTCGCCGGGGTGCTGGTGATTGTGGGCGTCATCACAGCCCTGGCCCCTACACCGCGTGTTCCAGCGCTTGGCGAGTCCTCGGGGTCTGTGGGCTACGCCGAGCTGCAGCCCATCTTGGCGCAGCATTGCTACGCCTGCCACGGCGCGCAAGTGCAAATGAAAAATGTGCGGCTGGACTCGGTTGACCAAGTTGCTTTGCACGCCCAAGGCATTTATCAGCAGGTGGTGGTGAGCCGGGCAATGCCCATGAACAACGCCACAAAAATCACCGAGGCCGAGCGCAACACCCTCAAACGCTGGTTTGAGGGCGGGGCCAAGCTGGACTGATTACGCCGCAGGTACGCCGTGGTTGTAGGTGGACACGCCGCTGTGTTGCGGCCAGCGCGCCAAGGTGCATACACCCAGCAGGCCTAGCGCCATGCCGATGTGCAGCAAGTCGCCGGGCACCAGCACACCAGCCACCGACACCTTAGCGGCAAATAGCAGCAGAGCGGCCAGCATCAAGCCACCGGCCAGCGCGCCGCGCCACAGGCCAGCGCGCGCCAGCGCCACGGTGATGGCGACGACCGACAGCACCGCCAAGCCATCGGCTACCACCCGCTTTTGCCCCGCACCCACAATCAGCACACCGAGTACCGCCATCACGCACATAAAAATCCAGGCAAAGCGTGTGCTGCGTGTCACCAGGGAATCGGGCCACACCACGGCCACCGCCAGCAGCGGAAAGGCCGCCATCGCACCCAGCATGGACGCAAACTGGTGCCAAGTGGGTAGCGGATAAACGCCGGAAAAGCGCAAAACCCCCAGCAAGGCAGCTGCAGCGAAAAGTGCGCATGCCAAGCGCAGCGCCACGGGAGCCTGCACACGGCTGGCAAGCCACAGCGTTACCAAGCACAAGAAACCATCCGATAGCGCGAGGCTAGACACGCGCCGCTCCGCGTACCCGTGGATGCAGCCACGCATAGCCCAGCGCGCCGTAGACCAGCACCATGGCGGTGGAAAAGCTGATGCGCTGCACCGGCGTAAAGCCTTTTTGCGCGAATAAAAAGTACATCAGCAGAAGTGTTCCGACCACGGTGGCCGCCATCGCGACCCTGCGCATCAGCTGCGGCGCGGGGGTGGCAAAGCGCACAAACTTATGCGCCTCAAAATTGGCGCTTACGGGAGTCGCTTCAGGCGGCTGCCAGCCCGGCCCGGCAAAAAAGCACATCAGCTTGTTGCGCCAGCCCGCAGTTGCGCGCGCCTGGGCCACGATGGCAAAGTAGTGGTGCACATTACCCCACACCGGGTTCCAGCTGTGCAGTGGTTTGCGCACGCCATACATGGGCGGCTCGTCTGCGCGCTCATCGGCGTAAGTGCCAAACATGCGGTCCCAGATGCTAAAAATGCCGCCGTAATTTTTGTCAATGCAGTAGTCGTTTTGGCCGTGGTGCACCCGGTGGTTGGACGGTGTGACCAAAAACAACTCTAAGAAGCCCAGGCGCCCGACCAGCCGGGTATGCACCCAAAACTGGTAGACCAAGTCAATGACCGCCACCGTCAAAAACACCTTCAGCGGAAAACCCAGCAGGGCCAGCGGCGTATAAAACACCCAGCGAAAGTAAAACCCGGTGGACGACTGGCGCATGGCGGTAGACATATTGAACTCTTCGCTGCTGTGGTGCACCACGTGCGCCGCCCACAGAATGTTCACCTCGTGGCCGCTGCGGTGCACCCAGTAGTAGAAAAAGTCGTACAACACCAGCGCCAACACCCAGGTCAGCGGGTTGCTGGTGTCCCAAGTAAACGCGCCAAAGCGCTCTACCAAAATCGCATACATCGCCACGCTGATTGCGCCACCAATGGTGTTGACAAATTGGCTCATGGTGCCAATGTTCATGGACGTGAGCGTGTCCTGGAACCGGTACACCTGCACCCCGCGCCGGTGCGCCACCCACATCTCCAGGGCAATCAAAAGGAAGAACACCGGAATAGCAAACAGGTAGGGACTCACAGGCGGTGCTCCAGAAATTGTGATTTCAATGAAATTCTTTTTGGCGTGAACGCGGACTCTAAGTGACAAGATTTGCGCCGCGGTGAGGGTAAACCCCTTGGCCGCCCTTCTTTTTGTCGCCTAGGTTCCTGCGGCACGGCTTGGTGCCTGGTTCAACGCGCCGGGCCGGCGCGTGCCATAGCGGTACCCCGCCTCACGAAGGTTCAGAAAAACCGCGCCCGGCGGGTGTTTAGGGTGTTTGCGCTTGCGTGGCGTCAGTGCTCTGTATGGTGGGGGTTGGGGCACTTGCGGCTTCGGCGGGCGGGAGCACGGTCATGTTGGAGGGCGTGTCGCTGGCCGGTGGCGTCTCGGGGTTTTTAAGGCGGTCCAAGGTGGCGTCCAACGCGCCGCCCACCAGGTCGTCCAATAGGCTTTTGGCCGCGCGTTCAAAAGGGCCCCCGGAGAAGGTTTTTTTGGGCGGCGGAACGTATTTTTCGGCCACGCTGCAATTGCGCGATTGCAAGGTGGAGCCGATATAGCTGTTGACGCAGGTGGTGGTGCTTACTTGGGTTCCCCAGCGGCCGCCCCCCCACGGCGGGGGGACCTGTTTCGAGGCCGTGCTGGTTTCGGTGTTGGTCCAGGGAAGGTCGGCCAGACTTGTGGCACAAGCGCTGAAAAGCAACGGGATAGACAAGGCCAGTGCAAGGCGAGGAAATGAGGGCATGGGCGGGATTTCCAAACTGGGGTGGTTCAAGGGGCAAAGCGCCCACAGGGTCAACGCAACCCTGGTGAATTGGTTGACGGTAATGCATATGGAAATCAAATCAACGCCCCTGCAGCGTGCTGCGCTTCGCAGCCCCGGCCCCGCGCTTTGCGCGCTGGGCAGTTGGCGTAGGTTAAGCGGTCCGTGCCAAGGTTTGGGCCATGGCGTTGTGTTGCTCGATGAGTGGTTTAAGGTCCACGGTGACAAGTTCGCCGTCCTCGACCACCACGCGGCCATGCACCACGGTGTACGCCGCGTTGGCGCTGGCGCACAGCAGCAAGCTGGCAACCGGGTCGTGCACGGCGGCACCGGCAAACTGTAGGCTGCGCAGGTCAAAGAGCGCCAGGTCGGCGCACATGCCGACCTTGATCTGGCCAATGTCGCTGCGTCCCAGCACCTCGGCGCCGCCGCGGGTGGCCAAGGCGAGGGCGTCGCGCGCGGTCATCTCCAGGGGCGCAGTGTCAAAGCCAAATTGGGTGCGGCCCTGGGCGTCTACCGTAGGGGTTTCGAGCGATTTGCGCAGGCGCGCGAGCAGCAGGGCTTGGCGTGCTTCGCTGAGCAGGTGGGAGCCGTCGTTGCTGGCGCTGCCGTCCACACCCAGGCCCACGGGCACGCCTGCGGTGAGCATTTTGCGCACGGGTGCAATGCCGCTGGCCAGGCGCATATTGCTGCACGGGCAGTGCGCCACGCCGGTGCGGGTGGCGGCAAACAGGCTGATGCCTTCGTCGTCCAGCTTCACACAGTGCGCGTGCCACACGTCTTGGCCCAGCCAGCCCAGCTCTTGCGCGTATTGGGCGGGCGTGCAGTTGAACTTCTCGCGGCTGTAGGCGATGTCGTGGTCGTTTTCGGCCAGGTGCGTGTGCAGGCGCACGCCGTATTGGCGCGCCAGCTCGGCCGATGTTTTCATCAGGTCGCGGCTCACGCTAAAGGGCGAGCAGGGCGCCACCGCCACCTGCGTCATCGCGCCCCAACCGGCGTCGTGGTAGCGCGCGATGACGCGCTGGGTGTCTTCCAGAATGGCGTTTTCGTTCTCCACCAAGTGGTCGGGCGGCAGACCGCCTTGGCTTTGCCCCACGCTCATGCTGCCGCGTGTGGCCACAAAGCGCATGCCAATGGCGCGCGCGGCTTCGATGCTGTCGTCCAGCGTGACGCTGTTGGGGTAGATGTATAGGTGGTCGCTGCTGGTGGTGCAGCCCGAAAGCAGCAGCTCGGCCATGGCTACTTGGGTGCTGGTGTAAATCATGTCGGGCGTCAGGCCGGCCCAGAGGGGGTACAGGCCGCGCAGCCAGCCAAACAGTTCGGCGTTTTGCACCGCCGGAATCGCCCTGGTCAGCGTCTGGAACATGTGGTGGTGGGTATTGACGAGACCGGGGATTAGCAGGTGGTGGCAGGCGTCAATGACCACGTCGGCGGTGTGCTGCAGGGCATGGACCGGGCCGATTGCTGCAATCAGCCCGTCGCGCACCAGCACGGATGCATTGTGCAACTCGCTGCGTGCGTCGTCTTGGGTGGCTATGGTGTGGGCGTTGTGGATGAGCAGGGTGGGCATGAGGGGCATTCTGCCGCAGCGCCTTTTTGAAACTGCCCCGCTCAACCTAGCGCTGGCACGCGCGGATGTTTGCCACGCCAAAGGAGTCTGAGCACCGTTTCACAAAAGCCGCCAGGCAGGGCTACCAAGCGGCTTTTTGCTTGGAGTCTCAGGAGCGCGACTTGGCGTTCTCGGGGTCGTACAAAGCGGCATAACCCACCGCTTCCACCTTGACCGGGTAAACATCAGCAAAGTACTGAATTTGCAGTTCTCGCCCCACTTGGCAGTAGTCGTGCGGCAAATAGGCCAGCGCAATGTTTTTGCCCACGGTTGGGCCAAAGGCGATGCTGGTGGTGTACGAACGGCGACCCAGCGAATCAATCAGTGTGGCGCCGGTGGCGGGGTCCATCACCGGGCAAATGCCCACGGGGTAGCGCGCTACGCCAGCGCTGTCGATGTTGCTGCTCATGGTCAGGGTGCACAGCGTGGCCGGTTGGTGCGCGCGTTCGCGAAACGCCATGTGCGCGGCCTTGCCGTGAAAGTCGGCGGCCTTGACCTTGGGGCGGGCCAAATCGGCTTCGAACAGGTTGTACTCGGTGAGCAAGTCACCGTTTTGCAGGCGCAGGCTTTTCTCCATGCGGCGGCTGTTGGCATAGGTTTCCACACCCACTGGCGTCACGCCCAGGGCATAAAGCGCGTCCCACAGGGCCAGGCCGTCCTCGTATTTAAAGTGCAGCTCCCAGCCTTGCTCGCCCACATACGAAATGTGGAAGGCCAGCACCGGCACGCCCGCAATTTTCAAATTGCGCAGGGCCGCAAATGGAAAGGCGTCCAGGCTCCAGGCCTCGGGCTCGTCGGCAATCCTCTGGATGGTGGTGCGGGCGTTGGGCCCCCAAACACCCAGGCAGCCGTATTCGGTGGTGGTGTCTGTCACGGTGACGTTCGCGCCGCGGTCCTGGGCCATGCGGCGCACCCAGGTGAAGTCGCGGTGGCCGGCGTCGGCGCCGTCCACAATGCGGTAGTGG